>JBGQKF010000060.1:0-13694 GCA_041499435.1 Gammaproteobacteria bacterium | reverse complement strand
TCGCCAGCTACCTCTCCAGCCAATACCACCCGAAGACTGTGGCGATCATCGATGACGCCACCGCGTACGGCGAAGGTCTCGCCAATGAAGTGGAGAAGACGCTGAAGGCCGCCGGCATCAATGTGCTGCCACGCGAGAAGGGCACCGACAAGACCACCGACTGGAAAGCGATCCTCACCAAGCTGCGCGGTGGCAGTCCCGATGCGGTCTTCTACGGCGGTATGGATTCCGGGGGTGGTCCACTGTTGAAACAGGCGCGCGAGCTCGGTAACAAGGCGGTGTTCGCATTCGGCGATGGCGCGTGCACCGAAAAGATGAAGGAGCTGGCTGGAGACGCGTCAGAAGGCCTGATTTGTTCGCAGGCCGGTATTCCGGTGAAGGCGGCGAGCAAGCCGTTCCTCGAAGCCTTTAAAACGAAATTCAACTCCGATCCGTTGATCTACGCGCCGTTCACCTACGATGCAGCGAACCTGTTGATCGCCGCCATGCAGAAGGCCGACTCGGTCGATCCGGCGAAGTACCTGCCCGAGCTCGCCAAGATCAACTATCAAGGCGCCACCGGCAAGATCGAGTTCGATGCGAAGGGCGACCGCAAAGACGCGGAGATGACCATCTTCACCATGAAGGGCGGCAAGATCGAGCCGCTTGCCATCATCAAGGGCGGACAGTCCATCCTGTTCGAGGACTTCATGAAGGCCGGCCAGAAATAAAGCCGCTGCATGGGTCTTTGCACCATGAGAACAGCACCTGCGGGTGCTGTTTTCATTGGGGTGCGTGCTATCGTAGCGTAACAGCGGCTTCCGGCCTTAAATCTTGGACATCTTCCTGCAGCAGGTGGTGAACGGTCTCACGCTCGGCAGCGTGTATGCGATCGTCGCGCTCGGCTACACGATGGTGTACGGCATCGTGCAGCTCATCAATTTCGCGCATGGTGAAGTGGTGATGATCGGCGCCATGGTGGCTTTGTCCGTGATCGGTGCTCTGGCCGGCGCATTTCCGGGCGTGCCGGCGGCGGTGATCGTTCTGAGCGGAACCGCATGCGCAGTGGTCGTGTGCATGGCCGTCGGCTACACGATGGAGCGGGTGGCTTATCGGCCGCTGCGCGGTGCGCCGCGTCTGGCGCCGCTGATCACCGCGATCGGCATCTCGATCATCCTCCAGCATTCGGCGCTTCTGGTGTGGAGCAGAAATCCGCTGTCGTTTCCACAGATCGTGCGCAATCCGGTGGTGATTCTCGCCGGCGCGACCATCAGCGCAGTGCAGATCGTGATCATTCTGGTATCGGTGGCGATGATGGCCGGACTTACCGCGCTCGTGTATCGCACTCGGCTCGGGGTGGCGATGCGCGCGACGTCGGAAAATCCCACGGTCGCCGGCCTCATGGGAGTCAACATCAACCGCGTCATCGCCTCGACGTTCGTAATCGGCGCCGCACTCGCTGCCGTGGCTGGCGTGATGGTCGGCACGTACTATGGAATCGCGCACTACACGATGGGTGCGCTGCTCGGGCTGAAGGCTTTTTCCGCAGCGGTGCTCGGCGGCATCGGCAATCTCGCAGGTGCGATGCTCGGTGGCATCCTGCTCGGCATCGTCGAGGCGCTCGGTGCCGGCTACATTGGGGAACTCACCGATCTTTGCCGCATAGCCTGGATCTCGGATGGACTCACTGCCCGCTGCGCCGTCGACCATCACTTCGTGCTGTTCGGCAGCAACTACCAGGACGTGTTCGCCTTTCTGGTGCTGATCGCGGTGCTGATCTTTCGGCCCTCCGGCTTGCTGGGCGAGCGCGTCGGGGACCGCGCATGAGCGATGCGCTACGCTGCTGATTCTCTCGCGCACCTGCGCAAACATCGCTCCGCGGTGTGGATCAGCACCGGGGCAGTCGCTTTCGCGCTGGTCCTGCTGCCATTTGTGCTTTCTTCGGTGGGCACGGCATGGGTGCGCATCACCAATCTTGCCATCCTGTTCGCGATCCTCTCGCTCGGGCTCAATGTCGTCGTCGGCTTTGCCGGGTTGCTCGACCTCGGCTACATTGCCTTCTACGGGGTCGGGGCTTATTGCTACGCGTTGCTTGCCTCTCCGCACTTTGGACTGCATCTGCCCTTCTGGATCATTCTTCCGCTCGGCGCCGGGCTCGCGTGCATCTTCGGCATTCTGCTGGGTGCCCCCACGCTCAAGCTGCGGGGCGACTACCTCGCCATCGTCACGCTGGGCTTCGGCGAGATCGTGCGCATCTTTCTCAATAACCTCTCGCAACCGGTCAACATCACCAACGGTCCGCAGGGCGTTACGCTCATCGATCCGTTCAAGATCGACGGCCTGGTATTCAATCGCACCGACACGCTGCTCGGACTCACCTTCACCGGTCCGATGAAGTATTACTACCTGCTGCTGCTGTTGCTGATTGGCGTGATGCTGGTCAACGTGCGTTTGCAGGATTCGCGGCTGGGCCGCGCGTGGGTTGCCATCCGCGAAGACGAGCTCGCCGCGCAAGCGATGGGCATCAACACGCGCAACGTCAAACTGCTGGCCTTCGCGATGGGTGCGAGCTTCGGCGGCATCGCCGGCGGCATGTTCTCCGCGATGCAGGGGTTCATCAGTCCCGAGAGCTTCGTGCTCACCGAATCGATCAACGTTTTGGCCATGGTGGTGCTGGGCGGCATGGGCAACGTATGGGGAGTGGTGGCGGGCGCACTGCTGCTGTCGTTCGTGCCCGAAGTACTGCGCTACATCGTGGCACCGGTGCAGGAGGCGGTGTTCGGGCGTGTGATCATCGATCCCGAGATTATCCGGATGCTGCTGTTCGGGCTGGCGCTCGTGTTGATGATGCTCTATCGCCCCGCCGGGCTGTGGCCGTCGAGAACACGCAAGCGCGAGTTCGACGAAGCACTACACGAGTGAGATGGATACCACCGCACTGTTGGAAGCACATCATCTCGGGAAACGTTTCGGCGGGCTCAGCGCGCTTTCGGGGGTGTCGCTGTCGATTCACCGTGGCGAGATCTATGGGCTGATCGGTCCCAATGGCGCCGGTAAAACGACCTTGTTCAATGTCATTACCGGTGTGTACGTCCCCGATGAGGGCGCGTTCCTGTTCGACGGCCTCAAGTTGAACGGAATGAAGCCCCACCGCGTGGTGGAGCAGGGCATTGCCCGAACGTTCCAGAACATCCGCTTGTTCGCGAACATGACTGCGCTGGAGAACGTGATGGTGGGCAGGCATCTGCGCAGCCACGCGGGCGCACTCGGGGCGGTCTTTCGCGGTCCGCGCACCCGGGCGGAAGAGGCCGCGATCCGCCGCCGTGCGCATGAGCTGCTCGAGTATGTCGGCATCGCGCGGCATGGGCATGCGCTTTCCAAGAACCTAGCCTACGGTGATCAGCGCCGTCTGGAAATCGCACGTGCGCTCGCCACCGAGCCGAAGCTGCTCGCGCTGGATGAGCCCGCCGCCGGCATGAATGCAACATAAACGGTTTCCCTGCGCGGTCTCCTGGAGAAAATCCGCGGCGACGGGGTCACGGTGCTGCTGATCGAGCATGACGTGAAGCTGGTGATGGGTCTGTGCGATCGAGTGGCGGTCCTCGATTATGGGAAAAAGATCGCCGAAGGCGCCCCCGCACAGGTACAGCGCGATCCGGCGGTGATCCAGGCCTACCTCGGCGGCGCGTTGCCGTGATTCTGCTCGAGCTTAAAGCGCTGAAGATCGCTTATGGCGGTATCAATGCCGTGAAGGGAATCGATCTGGTAGTGAACGAAGGCGAGATGGTGGCGCTCATCGGCGCCAATGGCGCTGGCAAGACCTCGACGTTGAAAGCGATCAGCGGCATTTTGCCGCCGGCCTCCGGCCGAGTCTTCTATCGCGGGACAGACGTGACCGGCCATGCCGCCTACACCCTGGTGGAGCGCGGGCTGGCGCTGGTCCCGGAAGGTCGGCAGGTCTTCGGCAGGCTCACTGTGCAGGAAAATCTGCGCATGGGCGCCTATGCACGTCGCGACAGCGCGCAGGTCAAGGCGGATCTGCAGCGCATGTACGAGCTGTTCCCGCGCCTGTACGAGCGGCGTACTCAGACTGCGGGCACGTTGTCCGGCGGCGAGCAGCAGATGCTTGCCATCGGCCGTGCGCTGATGAGTGCACCCAAGCTCCTGCTGCTCGACGAGCCGAGCATGGGGCTCGCGCCGTTGATGGTGCAGAGGATCTTCGAGACGATCCGCAAGGTTGCTCAGGAGGGCGTCACCGTGCTTCTGGTGGAGCAGAATGCCAAGCTTGCGCTGGAGTTGAGCCAGCGAGGTTATGTGATGGAAAGCGGTACGATCAATCTCAGTGCCGACAGCGCCACGCTGCTTAACGATCCGCAGGTGCGGCAGGCTTACCTCGGCGAATGATGAAGCCAGTGTGCAAACGCCGGGTCGCTCGCGGCACCAGAGTGTATCTCGCGGCGGCGGATGCGCAACCCGACGCATGAGGATCATGCAGCCCGATTTCCGCAGTCGCAACTTCCTGCTCGATCATATCGCCCACACGATGGCGTTCTATCATCCGCGCGCTATCGATCCGCAGGGTGGCTTCTACCATTTCTACAAAGACGATGGCTCGGTATACGACGCGCATACCCGTCATCTGGTGAGCAGCACGCGCTTCGTTTTCAACTATGCGATGGCCTGGCGCCACTTCCGGCAGCCGGAATATCTGTCCGCCGTGCAGCATGGCCTGCGTTTCCTGCGCAACGCGCATCGTAATCCGGTCACGGGCGGCTACGCCTGGGTGCTGGATGCCGGCCATGTCCTCGATCCGACCAATCACTGCTACGGGCTCGCTTTCGTGCTGCTCGCCTATGCGCATGCCCTGCAGGCTGATGTGTCCGAAGCGCAGGCGTACCTGCAAGAGACCTTCGAATTGATGGAGCAGCGCTTCTGGTCGGAAAGCGCGGGTTTGTATGCCGACGAAGCGAGCGGAGACTTTCGCGAGCTATCCCCGTACCGTGGCCAGAACGCCAACATGCATGCATGCGAAGCCATGCTGGCGGCGTTCGACGCAACCGGCGAGAAGCGCTATCTGGAGCGCGCTGAAACATTGGCGCACAACATCACGGTGCGGCAGGCAGCACTGGCCGGCGGGTTGATCTGGGAGCACTACCACCCCGATTGGTCAGTGGACTGGGACTACAACCGCGACGAGAAGACCAATATCTTTCGCCCGTGGGGCTACCAACCGGGTCATCTGACAGAGTGGGCGAAGCTGCTCCTGATCCTGGAGCGCCACTGCCGGTTGCTGGGGAGCGGCGGCGCCTGGCTGCTGCCGCGCGCGGTCGAGCTGTTCGATGCAGCGCTGGCCCATGCGTGGGACGACAAGTTCGGGGGGATCTATTACGGATTCGCGCCCGACTTCAGCATCTGCGACGACGACAAGTACTTCTGGGTGCAGGCCGAGTCGCTCGCGGCGGCCGCATTGCTTGCCTCGCGAGTTGAACGAGCGCATTACTGGGATTGGTACGACCGGATCTGGAGCTACAGCTGGCAAAATTTCGTCGATCAGCGCTATGGCGCCTGGTATCGCATTCTCTCTCGCGACAACCGCAAGTACAGCGACGAAAAGAGCCCCGCCGGAAAGACCGACTACCACACGATGGGTGCTTGCTACGAGGTGCTGAACGTCATGGCGTGACCGAGTTGGTCACGTGAGGACAGGGATGCAGCTTCAGGCTTGACGCTTGGGGTTGGCTCGTCTGAGCCAGGGCAGCTCCTGTATCAATGCGCGGCGCAGAGGTTCCCACTTGCCGGCGAATGCCGGGCCTGCATCGGCAGTCAAAAAGCCGCTTTGGGAGATGATGCGTTCGACCTTGTGTTCGAAGGTGGTGAGGCTCGCGGCGACCACTGCGAGCATGGCCGGTGCAATCAGCAAGCAGAACGCAATGCCCAATCCGACTTCGACAAACGCCGGTTGTGCTGCGAGCCAATTGAAGAACGGATCCACGGGTCCCATGCCCTAAATTGCAGCAAAAAGCATTCTCGCAAACCAGAATTAGAACTTTCGTAGCATGCGCCAACCCGCCTCTGTTGCGCAGCAACAACCGGGCCTGGGGTCCATTGCCGGACATTTCCATAGAAAGCAAAGGCGATTGGTGAAGTCGGCCGGCCGGCGTCCTGCGTCGCAATAGCGGCGCACACGGGATTAGTCGCACGCCGAAGTGACGCATTACGCCGGTTGTATGCCGAACATGCGCAGCTCATGCGCGCCTCCGGGACGCGGATGCAGCTCGATGCGCTGCAGGTGATAGCGCGCGAGTTCGTCGCGATGGGCGATGCTCACGATTGTCGTCCCGGGCAGGCGGCGGATGAGCAGCTGGTACAGTGCCGACTGGCTGGGTTCGTCGAGACTCGCTGTGGCCTCATCGAGGAACAGCCAGGACGGTTTTTCCAGCAGCGCCCGCGCGAAGGCCACACGTTGCTGCTCTCCGCCGGACAATTGCATGCTCCAGTTGAGCGCTTCGTCGAGACGTGAGCTGAGATGCGCCAGTCCCACCGCGTGCAGCGCGTCTTTCACCTGATCGTCCCCGAACGCCTCCGGCCGCGATGGATAGCAGATCGCCTCCCGCAACGTGCCGAGCGGAAAGTAGGGACGTTGCGGCAGGAACAGCGCATGAAAGCGCATCGGCTCGTAGATGTGCCCTTGCCCAAAGGGCCAGATGCCGGCGATTGCCCGCAGCAGCGTGCTCTTCCCCGACCCAGAAGGTCCCTGAATCAGCACGCGCGAGCCCGGCTCGATCGACAGCCGCGCCTGAGTGAGCAGCCGCTCGCCTGTCGGCAGCCGCAGCTCGAGATCCTCGACTCGCAGCGCGCGCGTGGCGCCTTCGGTGATCTCGACGCCAGGTTGCAGGCGCTGGTCGTGTTGCGCGGCTTCGATCGCGCGATGGAATCCGATCAAGCGATCCACCGTCGCCTTCCAGATTGCGAATGCAGGGTATGCGGTGATGAACCACGACAGCGATTCGCGCACGAACCCGAATGCGCTCGCGGTCTGCATCAAACCTCCCAGGGGAATGGCACCGGAGAAAAAGCGTGGTGCTGCGACCACGAAAGGAAAGATCACCGCCAGTTGTCCGTAGCCCGAGGTGAACCAGGTGAGCTGCTTGGTCCGGCGCATGATCGACCACCAGTTCGAGAAGATGTTTTGAAAGCCGATGCCGAAGTTGCGCAGCTCATCGGCCTCGCCGCGATACAGCGCCACACCCTCCATGTTTTCGCGAAAGCGCACCAGGGCGTAGCGGAAGTCCGCCTCGAAGCGCTGCTGGTTGAAATTGAGCCCGATGAGTGCCTTGCCGATCGTGTGCGCGAGCCAGTTGCCCAATCCGGCGTACACCAGAGCCACCCATACCATGTAGCCAGGAATGCTGAAACCCTCTCCGAAGACCGGCACCGGTAGTGGGCCGGACAGCACCCACAGCACACCGACGAAGGACACGAGCGTAACCAGCGCATTGAGCAATCCGATCGACAGACTGAGCGTTTGATCGACGAAGATCTTCAGGTCTTCGGCGATGCGCTGGTCCGGGTTGTCGGCCTGCGAGCCTGAGATCGCCATCGGGTAATAGGTGCGATCGGCGAGCCAGTCCTTGAGATATTTATCCGTCAGCCAGCGCCGCCAGCGTACCTGTAGAAGCTGCGTGAGATACAGCGAATACACGTTCATGACGATCCACACGCCGGCCAGCAGCGCGAAGCGCAGAATCTGCCGATAGAACTCTGGCTTGTTCTTGTCCTGGAGCGTGTTGAAGAACAGGTTCTGCCACTCGTTGATCTGCACGTTCATATAGACCATGCCCAGTGCGAGCCCGAGGATCGCGAACAGCAGCAGGCGGGCAATGACGCGTTCCTCTGAGAACCAGTAGGGCCTGAACAGAGCCCAGAAATCGCGCCAAAAAGTCGATCGCTCCAATTTCATGCGTGCGGTTCCTGTCGGTTGCGGGTGACGCGATATTGCTACACGCCGCGGGAATCGGTTGCGGGCGCATCAGACTAAACGCGCGAAGAGCGGCGGGCGAAGATGCGAAGATGAAGCTCGGTTGATCCGGTCGCGAGACCCCTGCCCGGAAGCCGGTGCAATCGAAGCGGCTCGATGCGGTACGCGATTGCCGGAGGTCACCTCGCCGGGTACTGCTGAGAATCGGATGATAGCGCCGATCCTTTAGGTGCGCGCCGCCATCATGCCCAGTCACGGGGTCTGAGGAAGTCCGTGTACAGCCGCGCTTCCGCCGTCCCCGGTTGCGGATGCCAGTCATAGCGCCAGTTCACCACCGGCGGCAGCGACATCAGGATCGATTCCATGCGTCCGCCGGACTGCAGGCCGAACAGCGTGCCGCGGTCGTACACCAGATTGAACTCGACATAGCGACTGCGGCGATAAGCCTGGAAATCGCGCTCGTGCGTGCCATAAGAGACTTCCCGGCGCCGCCGTGCGATCGGCAGCCACGCGTCGAGAAAATGGTCGCCGACGCTTCTCAACAAATCGAATGAAGCCTCGAAGCCGCCTTCGGCCAGATCGTCGAAGAAGATGCCGCCGATGCCGCGCGGCTCCTGACGGTGCTTGAGATAGAAGTATTCATCGCACCACTGCTTGAAGCGGGGATAGTAGTGCGGGCCGAACGGCTCCAGCGCCGCGCGGCAAGTGCGATGGAAGTGGACCGCGTCTTCTTCGAAGCCGTAATACGGCGTCAGATCCATGCCGCCGCCGAACCACCACACGGGGTCCGCATCCGGCTTGGTGGCGATGAAGAACCGCACATTCATGTGCACCGTAGGCACGTAAGGATTGCGCGGATGGAAAACCAGGGAGACACCCAGCGCCTGAAAAGCCCGGCCCGCCAGCTCCGGACGCGATGCCGATGCGGACGGTGGCAGAGCGGCCCCCATGACGTGCGAAAAACCCACGCCCCCGCGCTCGAGGAGATTACCGCCCTCCAGCAGACAGCTTGCACCGCCGCCACCTTCGGCGCGCTGCCATTCGTCGCGCCGGAACGTTCTTCCGTCGAGCGCTTCCACGTCCGCAACGATGCGCGACTGCAAGCCGGTCAGGTAGTCTCGTACTGAGTGGACGTCAATGGTGATCATTTGCGATCTCAACACATGCAGGCGCAGGCGATCTACATCTCAACACAGCGGCCGGCAATCACAACGCCGTGCGCCTGGCCGCGATCGCGCGGTAGCCGATATCGCGCCGCATCTGCTTGCCGGCGAATTGAATCTGGTCGGCCACTTCGTAGGCACGCCTCTGCGCCACCCGGACGGTGTCGCCGAGCGCGGTAACGCACAGAATACGACCGCCGTTAGTCAGAACCTTGCCATCCTCCAGCCGCGTGCCGGCGTGGAATACATGCAGATCTTCCTGCGGCTTGGGTATTCCGGTGATCTCGTCGCCTTTGCGCGGGTCGTCAGGATAGCCTTCGGCCGCCAGCACTACGCCGAGCGCAACGCGCCGGTCCCACTGAGCCTGCGCCTGATCGAGCGTACCGTTCACCGCATGCTCGACCAGGGAGAGCAGATCGCTCTTCAATCGCATGAGGATCGGCTGCGTCTCCGGATCACCCAGGCGGCAGTTGAACTCCAGCGTCTTCAGCTCACCCCTCGGCGTGATCATCAGCCCGGCATATAAAAAGCCGGTGTACGGCTTGCCCTCGGCCTGCATGCCGCGCACCACCGGCTGAATGATCTCGCGCATGGCCTTCGCATGCAGCGCGGGGGTCAACGCCGGGGCCGGAGAATAGGCACCCATACCGCCGGTGTTGGGTCCGCGGTCGGCATCGAGCAGACGCTTGTGATCCTGGCTGGTGGCGAGCGGCAGAATGTGCCGACCATCGACCATCACGATGAAGCTCGCTTCCTCACCGTCGACGAACTCCTCGACGATCACGCGTGCGCCTGCGGCGCCGATGCGATGTGCTACGAGCATATCGTCGACGGCCTGGTGCGCCTCCTGCAAGGTCATGGCGACGACCACGCCCTTGCCCGCGGCCAGACCATCGGCTTTGATCACGATTGGGGCGCCACGCGCATCGATGTACGCGTGTGCGGCTTTTGGTTCGCTGAAAGTCTCGTGCGCAGCAGTGGGGATGCGGTGCTGGACCATGAAGCGCTTGGCATAGTCCTTGGAGCTCTCCAGCATGGCAGCATGCCGTGTCGGGCCGAAGATCCTGAGACCGGCTGCGCGAAAGGCATCGACGATGCCGGCTGCGAGCGGTGCTTCGGGGCCGACCACTGTGAGCAACACCGATTCTTTGCCTGCGAACTCCACCAGCTCATCGACCGCGGTGATCGGCACGTTGAACAGGCCATCCTCGCGGGCGGTGCCGGCGTTACCTGGAGCGACATAGACTCGGGCTATGCGCTGCGATTGTGCCAGACGCCAGGCGATGGCGTGTTCACGCCCTCCGCTGCCCACGACCAGTAAGTTCACTCAGCACCCCCGAAGCCCATGAACCTGCCCGCTCGGCTACGACCGGGACAGCTTCTCACAGCCACCCGGCTGCAGATACCTGCGCAGTCATACGCGCGGAATGGCCGCAGCCGCATGCAAGCTCAATGCCGGAAGTGACGTGTGCCGGTGAACACCATCGCTACGCCGCGCTCATCCGCAGCAGCGATGACTTCATCGTCGCGCACGCTGCCGCCGGGCTGAATGACGGCGCGTGCGCCGGCATCCACGACTACATCGAGCCCATCGCGGAATGGGAAGAACGCATCGGAGGCGACCACCGAGCCCTCCAGGCTCAAGCCTGCATTGTGCGCTTTGATCGACGCAATGCGGGCGGAATCGACGCGGCTCATCTGCCCGGCGCCTACGCCCAGCGTCATGCCGCCGCTGCCAAAGACGACGGCATTGGACTTCACGAATTTGGCAACGCGCCAAGTGAACATGAGATCGGCGAGCTGCCCAGGCGAGGGGCGTACCTTGGTCACGACGGTGAGCTCGGTTGCATCGACGTTGCGAACGTCAGGAGTTTGCACCAGCACGCCGCCACCGATGCGTTTGAGATCGAAGTCGTTCGCACCGGGCTCCAGCGGCACTTCCAGCACGCGGACATTGGCCTTGGTACGGAGCCTGGCGCGCGCCGCCTCCGCCACGCGCGGCGCGATCACGACTTCGACGAACTGCTGCAGCACCGCTTCGGCAGTGCCCGCATCGAGCTCGCGATTGAAGGCGATGATGCCGCCGAAAGCAGAGGTCTTGTCGGTCGCGAAGGCACGCTGGTAGGCGCTCACCAGATCATCGGCGATCGCCACGCCACATGGATTGGCATGCTTGATGATCACGCAGACCGGCCGCTCGAATGTCTTCGCACATTCCCAGGCGGCATCGGCATCCGCCAGATTGTTGTAGGAGAGCTCTTTGCCCTGCAGCTGGCGATAGTTGGCCAAAGCGCCGGGCACTTTCGCGAGATCGCGGTAGAACGCCGCCTGCTGATGCGGATTCTCGCCGTAGCGCAGATCCTGCAGCTTGCTGAAGTTCAGATTGAGTCGCTGCGGGAACGCGCCGCGGCGCCCTTGCGCATCGAGCGCAGTGAGGTAGTTGCTGATCGCGCTGTCGTAGGCAGCGGTGTGCGAGAAGGCCTTGCATGCGAGCTCGAAGCGCCTGTTCGCAGTGAGCTCACCGTCGGCTGCCCGCAACTCTGCTATCAGAGGCGCATAGTCCGCCGGATCGGTGATCACGGCTACATGCTGATAGTTCTTGGCGGCGGCGCGCACCATGGTGGGACCGCCGATATCGATATTCTCGATCGCCTCCTCGAGCGAGCACTCGGGTTTCGCGATGGTCTCTCCAAACGGGTAGAGATTGACGACGACCATGTCGATGGTCGGAATGCCGGCCGCCTCGATCGCGCGGACATGATCCGGTAGATCCCGCCGTGCCAGGATGCCGCCGTGCACCTTAGGGTGGAGCGTCTTGACCCGGCCGTCGAGCATCTCGGGAAAGCCGGTGTAAGCACCGATGTCGACGACTGGAACGCCGGCCGCGCGCAGCATCGCCGCAGTGCCGCCCGTGGACAGAATCTCGATGCCGAGCTCGATCAGCGCGCGCGCCAGATCGAGCACTCCGGTTTTGTCGGAGACGCTGATCAATGCCCGGCGCGTGCATCCCATCGCTTCAAACAGCCGTTGGGATGAGACCGTGGCGAGCGGCGCTTACTTGATGCCGTAACACTTGATCTTCTTGCGCAGGGTGTTGCGGTTGAGCCCCAGCAGCTCGGCGGCTACGGTCTGATTGCCGCCCACTTTGTGCAACACCACCTCGATCAGCGGCTTTTCCACGCAGCTGATCACCATTGAATAGATCTCGCCGGGCTTTTCGCCGTCCAGATCGCGGAAGTATCCATCCAAAGTCCTGCGCACGCAGCGTGCAATTTCATTTTCGTTGATCATGCCGCGAGCTCCCCCTCCCCGTAGATGAGCCGCTCGTTCGTGAGTGCCAGCTGAGAGAAAAATTGCCCGACCGCGGCGAGCTGCGCCTTGGCGCTTTCCACGCGGTTGATTGCCTCCCGGAAAGCAGCGGAACCGATGAGGTCCCGGGTATACCAGCCGATGTGCTTGCGCGCCACGCGCACGCCGTTCTCCTCGCCATAGAATGCATGCAACTCCTGCAAATGCTCGAGCAGCAACGCGCACACTTCGGTGATCGGCGGAGGCGGCAGCTGCTCGCCGCTTTCCAGATAGTGCGCAATCTCGCGGAACAGCCATGGGCGCCCCTGTGCAGCGCGTCCGATCATGATCGCATCCGCACCGGTCTCTCTGAGCACATGGCTCGCCTTGTCGGGCGAGGCGATGTCGCCGTTGGCGATCACCGGAATCGATACCTGCGACTTCACCTCCGCGATGGTTTGATACTCCACTTCTCCACTGAACCCGCACGCGCGTGTACGGCCGTGGACCGAGAGCGCGCGCACGCCGACCGACTCTGCGATACGCGCCACGCACACGGCGTTGCGGTGATCGCGATCCCAGCCGGTGCGAATCTTCAACGTGACCGGCACATCCACGGCTTGCACCACTGCATCGAGAATGCGCGCGACCAGGGCCTCATCTTTCAGCAGAGCGGAGCCGGCTGCGACATTGCACACTTTCTTCGCCGGGCAGCCCATGTTGATGTCGATGATCTGAGCGCCGCGCGCAACGTTATAGCGGGCGGCTTGCGCCATCATGTCGGGATCGCTGCCGGCAATCTGCACCGCGATCGGCTCTGCTTCGCCGGCATGATCGGTGCGACGCTGGCTCTTGAGCGTTCCCCACAGACGCGGATCGGATGCGACCATCTCGGAGATCGCAAGCCCCGCGCCCAAGCGCTTGCAAAGCTTGCGAAAGGGGCGATCGGTGACGCCCGCCATAGGGGCGACGATCAAACGATTGGCTAACTGGTGCGGGCCGATCTGCATCGCAAAGCGCTTAATCTAGTTCGCTGTTGCGACTGTCAGCGCACGAGCTTTTGCCACTCTCGCTGCGAGGCCTGCACGCGCACAACTGCTTGATCGAGAGGAAGCTCGCACTCCAAACCTTGATTTTGAAATTGATTTCGCCGCGTACTGCGCCTCGTGATGTGCGTCGGACTTGTGCGAAGCCGAGCGGCGAAAAGAGCGCAATTTTAGCGCAATCGTCGGCATGCGCCAGCAGAAAATTTTTGCGCACGGCCGCAGCCGCTTACCATACGCTCC
>JBGQKF010000059.1:0-13748 GCA_041499435.1 Gammaproteobacteria bacterium | reverse complement strand
TCGGCAGGCACTGCAAGAGTGACACCAAGCGAGCTCTTCGTTGTGCTGCCTTGGCTGGTAATGAATCGAATGCTGGCATCGAGCTCTACCCATCCTCGTATAATCCCTGCGCAACACGTACCGGGAGGCACAGGTGACGGCGTATGGTTTTCTTGCGGTTGGCATCGGGGCGGTGCTCGGCGCCTGGTTGCGCTGGGTGCTGGGTATCGCCTTCAATCCCACGGTGCCGACATTGCCGCTCGGCACCTTGGCGGCGAATCTGGTCGGGGGTTATGTAATCGGCATCTCAGTCGAATACCTGTCCCGGCATACCGGGCTGCCGCCGGAAGTGCGATTGTTCGTCATCACCGGCTTTCTCGGCGGCCTCACGACGTTCTCCACCTTCTCCGCGGAAGCGACCGCCTTGTTGCAGGCCGGCCAGATCGGATGGGCCGCGCTACACACTATCGCCCATCTGGTGGGTTCGATCGCGCTCACCTTCCTGGGGATCTACACCGTACGGGTGTTATCCGCATAGATCGCACGGTTGAGCAGTTCGCGCGCGGCGTCGGTGACCTCGCTGCCGGTCATGCCGATCGGGCCGTCGTGCTCGCGGTACAACTCGTCAGCCGCTGCTCCGTGAAGATGCACGCCCGCGCACATCGCCGTCTCCTCTCCTGCACCTTGCGCGAGCAGCGCGCCGAGGATACCGCTCAGCACGTCGCCCATGCCGGCGCTGGCGAGTCCGGGATTGCCGGACGTATTGATGTAGAAGCGTGCATCGGGCGCGGCGATCACCGTGCCGGCACCTTTCACCGCTACGAGGGCGGCATATTGCCCGGCCAGCGCGCGCGCTGCACCGACGCGGTCCTGCTGAATTTCAGTCGTGGAGACGTGGCGCAGTCGCGCGGCTTCTGCCGGATGTGGCGTCAGCAGTGTGGGCGCGCTGCGGCTCCGACAGGCTTCCTCGAGATTGCTATCCTCGGCGATGATATTGAGCGCATCGGCATCGATCACCAGCGGGATGGGGAGTCGCAGCGCACGCACGACGCACTCCTTTGCGCGGTCCGAGCGTGACAAGCCGGGGCCGAGGACCAGACAAGCCAGATCGCGCATGCCGAGCACTTCGTCGGCTTCGCGCATCATGAGCTCGGGTTGCATCGGGTCCACGCGCTGTCCGGAGACGTCGAGCATACCGACGTACACGCGGCCGGCACCCAGCTTCAAAGCAGCGCGGCCCGCGAGCAGTGCCGCACCGTACATTCCCGGCGCGCCGCCCACGATGCCAACGCTGCCGAACGTTCCCTTGTGACTGTTCGCCGGGCGCGGCGGCAGGCAATGCGCGAGCATCGAGCCTCCGAGCGTGTAGCCTTGCGGAGCGAGCAGCCGCTCGACATCCAGGCCGAGATCGTGCACATGCACTTCGCCACAAAGATCGGGACCCTCGGCGGTGACTAACCCGGGTTTGAGCGCGATGAAGGTCATCGTATGATCGGCGCGTACCGCGCGACCTAGAACGCGGCCGCTGGCGGAATGCAATCCGCTGGGAACATCGAGGGCGAGCACCGGCGCGCTCTGCTCGTTGATGTAGTCGACCCACTGCGCGTACATGCCGTCGAGATCGCGCTGCAAGCCGATCCCGAACAACCCGTCGACCAGCAGTCCTGCGTTGGCAGTCGGTGGCGGCGCCGCCAGCACTTCGCCGCTCGCCTTGCGCCAGGCGTCGAAGGCTGCGCGCGCATCCGCTGACAGGCGCTCGGCGTCGCCGGCGAACACTACGCTGACGCGATGCCACCATTGCATCAGATGGCTCGCGACGACGAATGCATCCCCGCCGTTGTTGCCGGGACCGGCGAATACCAAAATCGGCCGGCGGCTGTCCGCAATCAGCTCTCGCGCGAGCTCGGCGGCTGCCAGACCTGCGCGTTGCATGAGCGGAGGATCCGCATCCGCACCGGCGAGCGCTTCGATGCGGCGGATCTCGTCCGTGAGATAGACAGGTAGTGTCGTGGCGATATTGCTGGTCATAAGCTTCAGCCGCGCGCGATGGCTTTTCGCGAGTTTGCCACAGGGACGTGGCCTTGGCAGGATTTGATCTGCGAGCGCGAGAGATCCTCAGGGCACAGAGATGAGCTGTCGTTACGTAATCTCGTCGCGCAACTGCTCAGCTGACCGGGCTGAACTGGGCGATGTATAATGCGCCCCTCATGGCCCCTCCACGGTGCGATGGACAACTGCCGTAACCGCCCATCCGGGCCGCGCTGCGCCTGCTGCAGCAAGAGCTCGCTCCTTCGTCACAACGCTTCGTCACCCAGCCGAGCTCTCACATACCGCGAGTGCCGCACGCCCACATGTCCCTGATCGTCAAGCTTCCCGGCCGACGTGCATTGTCCGATTTCCGGATCGCGAAACTCCTGTCGCAGGTGAGGTCGCAGGTAGCGAGCGCCAGCGCCATTCGCACCCAGTTCTGGCATTTCGTGAAGCTGCGGCGTGCGCTGTCGCCTGCTGAAGGCAGGACGTTGTCTTCACTGTTGACCTACGGCCCTGCGTTCAAGGACGAGCATCTGAGTGACGGCATCGTGTTGGTCGTTCCGCGGCTGGGGACCATCTCGCCGTGGTCTTCCAAGGCGACCGATATCGCGCATCACTGCGGGCTCGACGCGGTGGAGCGCATCGAGCGCGGCACGGCATACCGCATCGAAGGGATCGATGTGCGTACGCTGCGCGACGACGCCTCGATCGTGGGATTGCTTCACGACCGCATGACCGAGGTCGTGCTCGATTCGCTGAGCGCGGCCGATGCGCTGTTTCACGAGGCGCGGCCGGCACCGCTCGAAACGATCGATCTCCTGGGTGGCGGGCGTGAGGCGCTGCTCGCCGCGGATCGCCGTCTCGGGCTGGCGCTCTCCGAGGATGAGATCGACTACCTCGCTCACTATTTCATCGAGGTTCGACGCAACCCAACCGACGTCGAGTTGATGATGTTCGCGCAGGCGAACTCCGAGCATTGCCGCCACAAGATCTTCAACGCCCAGTGGGTGATCGACGGCCAGCCACAGTCGCAATCGCTGTTCGGCATGATCCGGCATACGCACGCGTTGCATCCGGAAGGCACGCTCGTGGCTTACGCCGACAACGCTGCCGTCATGGAAGGAGTGCGAGTCGAGCGGCTGTACCCGGACCGCAGCCGCGTGTATCGCTACTCCACCGAGCCAGCGCACATTCTGATGAAGGTGGAGACGCACAATCATCCCACCGCGATCTCGCCCTATGCAGGAGCGGCGACCGGATCCGGGGGCGAGATTCGCGATGAAGCGGCGACCGGGCGCGGCGCGAAGCCGAAAGCCGGGCTCATGGGATTTTCGGTCTCGCATCTGCGTATCCCCGGCTTCGAGCAACCCTGGGAACGCAAGAACTATGGCAAGCCCTCGCGCATCGCTTCGGCGTTGCAGATCATGCTCGAGGGTCCGATCGGCGCTGCGGCGTTCAACAATGAATTCGGGCGGCCCAATCTACTCGGTTACTTCCGTACATTCGAGCAGGTGTTGGGCGGCGAGTGCCGTGCATATCATAAGCCGATCATGCTGGCCGGCGGCGTAGGCAACATCGCCGAGCCACAGATCGCCAAGCTGCCGTTAGGCCGCGATGTGCTGCTCGTACAGCTCGGTGGCCCGGGCATGCTGATCGGCCTCGGCGGCGGCTCGGCCTCGAGCATGGGCACCGGTGAGAACACCGAGGATCTCGACTTCGCATCGGTCCAGCGCGCCAATGCCGAGTTGCAGCGGCGCGCGCAGGAGGTCATCGACCGCTGCTGGGCCTTAGGTCTTGGCAATCCGATTCTGTCGATCCACGACGTGGGCGCTGGCGGGTTGTCCAATGCGCTGCCTGAGCTGGTCCACGGTGGCGGTGTCGGCGGCCAAGTCGATTTGCGTGCGATTCCGATCGAAGAGCCGGGCATGAGCCCGATGCAGATCTGGTGCAACGAGGCGCAGGAGCGCTATGTGCTGGCAGTCGATCCGGAGCGCATCGCCGAATTCCGCGCGTTGTGCGAGCGTGAACGGTGTCCATACGCGGTGATCGGAGCGGCGACCGACGAACCGGTTCTGCGTGTGGAAGATCCGGTGTTCGCCAATCGCCCCGTCGACATGGACCTCTCGGCGCTGCTCGGAAAGCCTCCGCGCATGACCCGCGAAGCGCGCCATATGCGTTCTGCGTTGTCGCCGCTGGATCGGTCCGGCATCCATCTGCGCGAGGCTGCAATGCGCGTGCTGCGGCTGCCCGCCGTGGCGAACAAGACATTTCTGATCAGCATCGGCGATCGCACCGTGGGTGGTCTCTCCAGTCGCGACCCGTTCGTCGGTCCGTGGCAGGTCCCGGTCGCGGATGTGGCGGTGACTGTAAATGGCTTCAAAAGTTACACCGGAGAAGCGATGGCGATCGGCGAGCGTACGCCGCTCGCGTTGATCGACGCAGCGGCCTCCGGGCGCATGGCGGTCGGCGAAGCGCTTACCAATCTCGCCGCAGCGCGCGTGAGCCGCGAACGCGTCAAGCTGTCCGCTAACTGGATGGCGGCCGCGGGCCACAGCGGCGAAGATGCAGCGCTGTACGACACGGTGCGCGCGGTGGCCATCGAGCTTTGTCCGAGTCTTGGGATCAGCATTCCCGTCGGCAAGGATTCGATGTCGATGAAAGTGAGCTGGGAGGAAGGCAGCAAAACCAAGGCCGCGGTCGCGCCGCTCTCCTTGATCGTTTCGGCGTTCGCCCCATGCGAGGAAGTGCGCAAGACTCTCACGCCGCAACTGCGCGTGCTCGATGAGGAGACCGTGCTGCTGCTCGCGGATCTGGGCGGGGGACGCAATCGACTGGGCGGGTCGGCGCTGGCGCAGGTCTATGTTGTGCTGGGCGACAGCGCGCCGGATGTGGATCGACCGGAGCAGCTGGCGGCATTCTTCGACACGGTGCAGGCGTTGAACGAGGCCGGCATGCTGCTCGCGTATCACGATCGATCCGACGGCGGGTTGTTCGTCACGCTCTGCGAGATGATGTTCGCGAGTCACGTCGGCGTCACCGCGGAGATCGACAGCGTGATGCTGAACGAAGGCCCGCTGCCCGCGCTGTTCAGCGAAGAGCTGGGCGCCGTGCTGCAGGTCCGGCGGGCCGACCTGGTGAGCGTGGAGCAGCTGTTCGCTGCTGCGGGGCTCGAGCGCGAGGTGCATTTGCTGGGCGCCATCAACCGTGTCGGCCGCCTGATCGTGAAGTCGCACGCGCAGGAGCTTTTTTCGGAATCGGGTGTCACGTTGCAACGTGCCTGGTCGGAGATGACCTATCACCTGCAGCGCCTGCGCGACCATCCTGAATGTGCGCAAGAGGAGTTCGACCGCCTGCTCGATGCGGCCGATCCGGGCTTGAGCCCGCGGCTCACGTACGACCTGAACGACAATGTTGCAGCGCCAATGATTGCCACCGGCGTGCGCCCGCGCATCGCCGTGCTGCGCGATCAAGGCGTGAACGGCCAGATCGAGATGGCGGCGGCGTTCGATCGCGCCGGCTTCGATGCGGTGGACGTGCACACCAGTGACATCATCGGCGGGGCTGCGTCTCTGCGGGAGTTCGCCGGGCTCGTAGCCCCCGGTGGGTTCTCATACGGCGATGTGCTGGGCGCAGGGGAGGGCTGGGCCAAGTCGATCCTGTATAACGCTCGTGCGCGCGATGAGTTCGCAGCCTTCTTTCAACGCAAGGATTCGTTTGCGCTCGGCGTATGCAACGGCTGTCAGATGATGAGCAATCTGCGTACGCTGATCCCGGGTACGGGGCACTGGCCGCACTTCGTGCGCAATCGCAGCGAGCAGTTCGAGGGCCGGTTCGTGCTGGTGCGTGTAGAGCGCACGCCGTCATTGTTCTTCGATGGTATGGAAGGCAGCCTCATTCCCATCGCGGTGGCACACGGCGAAGGCTATGCGGAGTTCAAGGATCACACGCAGCTCGAAGCCGCGCAGCCGCTCATCACGTGGTGCTACACGGACAATCGCGGCGCGCCGACCGAGCTGTATCCGCTCAACCCCAACGGTTCGCCGCAGGGTATCACCGGGCTCACCACGCAGGACGGCCGCTTCACTATCGTGATGCCGCATCCCGAGCGCGTGTTTCGGACGGTGCTCAATTCCTGGCATCCAGACGATTGGGGCGAGGATGGACCGTGGATGCGGATGTTCCGGAATGCACGGCGGTGGTTGGAGTGAAATCCGTGATTCGTGATTCGTGAGGACCTTGGCCGAAAGCCAGAGTTCGGACCATGAAGAAAAAGGCCACAAGCGTTCGCTTGTGGCCTTGCGTACTAGCGCTTCAATCGCTCAGCCAGGCTAGTGCCTGGCTGCACGAATCACGAATTACTATTCACGAGTCACTCGATCTTATTCCCGAATCACTCAATCTTTGCACCTGCCTTCAGCTCATCGATCTTCTTATCCCGGGCCTGCTTCAACATTTCCTGCGAGACGCGATCCTTCACCTGATCGAAGGGCGGGAACTCCACCGGGCGCGTATCTTCGAGCAGAATGATGTGATAGCCAAAGCGTGTCTTCAACGGCTCCTTGGTGTAGTGACCCTTGTCGAGCTTGGACATGGCGGCGGTGAATTCCGGCACGTACTGGCTGCCGTCGCTCCAGTCGAGCAGGCCGCCTTGCTCCTTCGAGCCCTTGTCGATGGACTTCTGCTTCGCCAGCTGCGCGAAGTTCTTGCCGCCCGTCTTGTTCAAGCTCGCCAGGATCGCCTTAGCCTCGGCTTCGGTCTTCACCAGGATGTGGCGAGCGCGATACTCGGTGCGCTTCGCGCCTTCCTGCGAAGCCTTGATTTTGTCGTATTCGGCGTGGAGCTGTGCGTCGGTCGGTTGCAAGCTTTTCAGCAGGTCGTCAAAGTAAGCGCGGATCATGAACTCCTGCTTCGCCATATCGAGCTGCAACTGTACCTCGGGACTCTTGTCGAGGCCTTTCTTGATCGCGTCCTGCGCGATCAGCTCGCGCGTGATCAGCACATCCTTGATTTGCTGGCGCAGCTCGGGCGAGTCCTTCTGACCCTGCTGGACCTGCGATTTCACGATGAAATCCATGCGTGACTGGGGAATCGGCACGCCGTTCACGACGGCGACGTTGGTCTTGTCTTGCGCGTACGCGGCGAGTGCGACCAGCGCACCCGTCAGTGTAAGCGCGATGAGTTTCGCGGCTTTGGATCGTTGCATTTGCATTCCTTTGCGTGGTCTTGAGGTCCCGAATTGGAGTTGATTGTAAGCTACAAGTTGCCTTGGGCTGGTTGCCCCAGCCAAGGGTTCGCTGCCCGTTGCTTGTCAGCCGGGGAATACCTCCCGAAGCTCCTCCGGCGTGAGCGCAGTAATCGCCAAGGCGTGCACCTGGTGTTGCATCAGGTCGCCCACCGCCCGGTATATCAAACGGTGCCGGGCTACGCGCGCCTGTCCTTCGAACCGGCGGGAAACGACGATAAGCTGATAGTGGCCGCCGCCCGATGCCGCGCCGGCATGCCCCGCATGCTCGGCACTCTCGTCGTAGATCTGGATGAGCTCAGGCTCGAGCGCCGCCAGGCGCTGTTCGAGCAAAACCACGGTCGGATCCGCGGCGGCCGGCGTTTCGCTCATCCGGGGAACACTTGCTTGAACGGCTTTACGGTCATCGCGTCACTTCCGTTCCTCGCCCTGAACAAAGCGCGAAAGCATCAGCGCCTGAGCGACGACGAACACCACCATCAATCCCGTGGTCCCGAACAGTTTGAACTTGACCCACACGCTTTCGGGAAACGAGTAGGCGACATACAGATTGAGGATGCCCATGACGACGAAAAAGCCCACCCAGCTGAGATTCAAGCGCCTCCAGATTGGCTCGGGCAGCGTCATCTGCTCCTGCATCATCGTGCGCACGAGATTCTTCCTAAGCAGCAGATCGCTGACCAGCAGCACCACTGCAAATGCCCAGTAGAGCACGGTGGGCTTCCACCGGATGAAACGGGTGTCGCGCAAAAGCAGGGTGGCGCCGCCCATCACGACGATGATCGCGAGGCTGATCCACAGCATCTTATCGACCTTGCGCCGGCGCGCCAGCAGATAACCGACCTGACCCGCAGTGGCTATGATGGCAACCAGCGTGGCGAGCAGAATGGGCGCCTGGCTCGCAACCACCTGGCCGCCGAAGCTGCCCAGGAGTTGATTGGCGAGCGACGAGGCGTGCGCGGGCGCACGCTCCGCCACCATGTAAGCAGCGAAAAAGGCGAAAACCGGGAAAAGGTCGAATAAAAACTTCATCGAGGCTGACAAAATCGGCGCAGCACGTTGACCGCGTGCGCAGGCAAGAAGTAAAACCGCGCATTATGGGCCCTTAGCGGCGCCCTGTCCAACCACCCTCATGGCTGCCTGCTGCTAACATGACGACCCTTGTCAGCCGCAGGAGGTGTAAATGGCGCAAGTCAAGCTCGTGCAGGACAGCGAAGCGAACGCGGAGGTGCGCGAGGTCTTCGACGACATTCGCAAGTCGCGGAACACCGATTACGTGAACAACATCTGGCGTGCGCTCGCCGCACACCCGCCGGTGCTCAAGCGCTTCTGGAGCCAGATGAAGGAAATCATGGTCAAGGAATCGCGCATCGACGCACTGACCAAGGAGTACATCTATCTCGCGGTGAGCATCACCAACAACTGCGAATATTGCATCAACTCGCACATCGCCGCCGCCCGCAAGAAGGGCATGGACGACGCCACGCTGGCGGAACTGGTAGAGATCGTGGCGCTCGCCAATGCCGGCAATCGTCTGACGCAGGGACTGCAGGTGGAGGTGGATGATCGTTTCAGGCCTCCGAAGTGAAGAGTGAAGAGGGAAGGGCGAGGCGTCGTCCTTGACTCACCGGCAGCTGTATTGAGCGCACGGTCTGACCGCGGTCGTAGATCCTCTTCACTCTTCACCCTTCACTCTTCACAAGAATCACCATGGACTTCGAAACCGTCGTTCGCTCGCGCTACAGCGCGCGCATGTTCAAGCCCGATGCGGTGCCCGACGAGACCATCGAGCGCATTCTCGCGCTCGCCCAGCAGACGCCTTCCTGGTGCAACTGCCAGCCGTGGCAGCTGGTGATCACGCGCGGGCTGGGTACGCAGCGTTTTCGGGAGGCGATCCTGGCGCACGCGCGCTCGGGCGCGAAACCGCAGCCGGACTTCGCCTTTCCCGCCGCCTACGAGGGCGAGTACCGTGAGCGGCGCAAAGTGTGTGGCGTGCAGCTCTATCAAGCGTTGGCAATCGGGCGCGAGGATCGCGGCCGCGCTGCGCAGCAGGCGTTGGAGAATTTCAACCTGTTCGGCGCGCCCCACGTGGCGATCGTGACGACCGAGGCTGCGCTGGGCGTCTATGGGCTGCTGGATTGCGGGCTCTATGTGCAGACGTTCATGCTGGCTGCGCGCAACTTCGGCGTCGATTCGATTGCGCAAGCCGCGTTGGCTTCATATCCGGAGCTGGTGCGCACTCATTTCGGCTTGCCGTCGAATCGCAAGCTGGTGTGCGGGATCTCGTTCGGCTATGCAGCGGCGGATCATCCCATCCACTCGTATCGGACGGAGCGCGCAACGATGGCTGATGCGGTCAGGTTCGTCGATTAGAACAAAACCAAAAGGCTTGACGCAAAGGGCGCAAAAAGAAAGGCAAAGTCGCAAAGGACACCAAAGTTACGACAACATTGCCGGTTCACTGTGTCTAGCCTCGCTCGGTTTTTTTTGCGTCCTTTTGCGCCCTTTGCGCTTTAGCGTTGAAATTCGGTTTAAACTGAGTTCAAGCCGCACTGCTCGCGGCTTCACCCGACCGCAGAATATCCCGCAGCACGAACGGCAAGATCCCGCCATTGAGGTAATAGTCGACCTCGATCGGCGTATCGATACGCAACTGCACCGCGACTTCTTTGCGCGTGCCGTCGCTGCGCCTGATCACCAGCGTGACATCTTGCTGCGGCTTGATCTCGCCTTCCACACCGAGCACGTCGAACGTCTCGTCACCTTTGATGCCAAGCGCCTCTGCGCTGTCGCTGCCCTTGAACTGCAGCGGCAGCACGCCCATGCCCACCAGGTTGCTGCGGTGGATGCGCTCGAAGCTGCGCGCGATCACCGCTTTTACCCCGAGCAGCTGCGTGCCTTTCGCCGCCCAGTCCCGCGAGGAACCGGTGCCGTATTCTTCGCCGCCGAACACCACGGTAGGCGTCCCTTGCTCGATGTATCTCATCGCCGCATCGTAGATCGACAGCTGCTCGCCGCTCGGCTGCAACAGCGTGACGCCGCCTTCGACTCGCGTCTCATCGGCGCGCGGCGGGATCAGTAGATTCTTGATCCGCACATTGGCGAACGTGCCGCGCATCATCACTTCATGGTTCCCGCGCCGTGCGCCATAGCTGTTGAAGTCCGCCTTGCTCACGCCGTGCGCCAGGAGATATTTGCCCGCCGGCGAGGTGTCCTTGATCGATCCGGCCGGGCTGATGTGATCGGTGGTGACCGAATCGCCGAAGATCCCCAGCGCGCGCGCGCCGGTGACGTTAGCGGTCGTTCCCGCCTGCATGGAAAAGTCTTCGAAGAACGGCGGCTCCGCGATGTACGTCGACGCAGGCCAGTTATAGACCTGACCGGCGGCACTCGACACATCGTTCCACAGCGGATTGGCGCTCACGAAATCGCCGTAGAGCTTCTGGAAGGTCTTGGAGTTGGTCGCGTACTTGAGCAGCGCCTGCACTTCTTCGCTCGATGGCCAGATGTCACCGATCCACACCGGCTTGCCGTCTTTGCCGACACCAACGGGCTCGGTCATCAGGTCCTTCATGATCGTCCCGGCGATGGCGTAGGCGACCACCAGCGGCGGCGAAGCGAGAAAGTTCGCGCGGATATTCGGATGGATACGTGCTTCGAAGTTGCGGTTGCCTGACAGCACGGCCACGCACACCAGATCGTTCTGGACGACTGCTTCCTCGATCGGCTCGGCGAGCGGTCCGGCATTGCCGATGCAGGTGGTGCAGCCGTAAGCCGAGACGTAGAAACCGAGTTGCTCGAGGTAAGGCAGCAGTCCGGCGGCCTTGAGGTATTCGGTGACCACGCGCGAGCCGGGTGCGAGCGAGGTCTTGATATGCTTCTTGACACTGAGCCCTTTCTCCACCGCCTTTTTCGCGAGCAGGCCTGCCGCAAGCAATACGTTGGGATTGGACGTGTTGGTGCAGGAAGTGATCGCCGCAATGAGCACGTCGCCCGAGCCGACCTCGATGCCGTCGCGCGTCTTGAAGCGCGTAGTGAGATCACCGGATTGCTTGGCGAAGCCATTGTCCGCGACCGGTTTGGAGAAGAGCTCGCGGAAGGCGGTCTTGATCTTGCCGACCTCGATGCGATCCTGCGGACGCTTGGGTCCGGCCAGCGACGGCGCAATCGTGGACAGATCGAGCTCGATGGTCTTGCTGTAGTCGATGTCGCCTGCTTTGGGTACGCCAAACAGCCCCTGCGCCTTGAAGTAGGCGAGAAATGCGCTGATTTCTTCGGCGGTACGTCCGGTGCCGCGGAAATAAGCGATGGTCGCGGCGTCTACCGGGAAGAACCCCATCGTCGCCCCATATTCCGGCGCCATATTGGCGATGGTGGCACGATCGGGCACAGCCAGGCTTTCGGTGCCTTCGCCGAAGAACTCGACGAACTTGCCGACTACTTTTTCCTTGCGCAGCAGTTCGGTGATGGTGAGCACCAGATCGGTAGCGGTGCACCCCTCGCGCAGGCGGCCCTTGAGATTCACGCCCACGACGTCGGGCGTGAGGAAATAGACCGGCTGCCCGAGCATGCCGGCCTCCGCCTCGATGCCGCCCACACCCCAGCCCACGACACCGATGCCGTTGATCATCGTGGTGTGCGAATCGGTGCCCACCAGCGTGTCGGGGTAGTAAATGCCGTCTCTCTGGTGCACTCCGCGGGCCAGGTACTCGAGGTTCACCTGATGCACGATGCCGATGCCAGGCGGCACGACCTTGAAGGTGTCGAATGCCTGCATACCCCACTTCATGAACTGGTAGCGTTCCTGATTGCGCTTGAACTCCAGCTTCATGTTCAGGTCGAGCACGTTCTTGTCACCGTAGTGGTCGATCTGCACCGAGTGATCCACCACCAGGTCGACGGGCACCAGCGGCTCGATGATCTTCGGGTTGCGGCCCATGCGATCGGCCACCCCGCGCATGGCGGCCAGATCGGCGAGCAACGGCACGCCGGTAAAGTCCTGCAGCACGATGCGTGCGACCACGAAAGGAATCTCTGCGCTGCGCGTTGCATGCGGTTTCCATCTGGCGAGCTGGCGCACGTGCTCCTCGGTCACCTTCTTGCCGTCGCAGTTGCGCAGCACGGACTCGAGCACGATGCGAATCGACACGGGCAGTCGCGCGATCTTGCCGATGCCCGCCTGCTCCAGCGCCGGCAGCGAATAGAATTTTCCGCTCTTGCCCGCGGCGGGCTTGAACTCGCGCAGCGAGTTGAACAGGTTGTGGGCCATGTGGTTTCCTAGCGAGTGGGTTTATTGCTGGGGGCGATCGTGGACGTTGAACTTCATGCCGTTGGGCAGAATCATGTCACCGGGCTTCTGGTCCGCCTTGCAGGGTCCGATCCAGCGCGCCTGGATCACCGCTGCGTTTTCCTTCTTGCCGTTCATCGGCGGCTCGTAAGTCGATCGTGTATCGACTTGGTAGGCGGAGTCGAAGCGGCCGGTGACCACGGAATGCGTAGTGATATTGGTAGCACCGAACTTGCAGACGCTGTCGGACACGATAGCGTCGCCCTCACGGCGCACATTGCTCTTCGAGCACATCTGCTTGGTCATGCCCGTGCCCATCTCGTTGAGCGCATCATCGGATTTCTGATCGATGCAGATCTGCGCCTTCGGCGCCGCGCCGGTGTGCGCTGTCGATGTCGTTTCGATTTCCCACAAGCCCGATTTGCGCTTGGGAAAGTCGAAGGCATGGGCCGGCGTGCTCAGAATGCATGCCGTAGCCAAAATCGGCGCCAACGCGAGTCGCTTGCTCATCTAAACCACGAACAAATCCACGAACTCATTCACCGGCGTTGCCTCCAGGCGCTTCTGATCCTGGCAGACATCCAGGATGGCCAGCGACTGCTTCAGCGCAAAGCGCCGCACCAGATTGGTCTTGAACTTAGCCTCCAGCACCGGGATACCCTCCGCGCGGCGCCGGCGATGGCCGATCGGGTACTCCACCACGATCTCGGCGGTCTTGCTGCCATCCTTGAAAGTAATCTGGATCGCATTGGCGATGGAGCGCTTTTCCGGATCCAGATAATCGTTGCTGAATTGCTTGTCCTCCACGCACTCCATTTTGTCGCGCAGGGCATCGATGCGTGGATCGGAGGCGACCTCGTCCTCGTAATCGGCCGCAGTCAGCCTTCCGTGGAGCAGCGGCACCGCTACCATGTACTGGATGCAGTGATCGCGGTCCGCAGGATTGTTGAGCGGGCCCTTCTTGTCGATGATGCGGATGGCCGATTCGTGCGTGCGGATAGTGATCTTTTGAATTTCACCGAGGCGATCGCTGACCTGCGGATGCAGCGTCATCGCGCATTCCACCGCGGTCTGCGCGTGAAACTCGGCCGGAAAGGAGATCTTGAACAACACGTGCTCCATTACGTAGGACGCATACGGCCGCTGGAACTTGAACGCGCTGCCTTTGAACAGCACATCATAGAAGCCCCAGGTCTTCGCGCTCAACAC
>JBGQKF010000058.1:0-13755 GCA_041499435.1 Gammaproteobacteria bacterium | reverse complement strand
GCCGATCACCCCCTGATGCCATGCGGGATCGTACAGGGTGAGACCGAAGGCATCGCCAGGGTCGATGCTCTCAAGATGCGCGAGCGCCGCCTCCTGCATTCCGGCCTGGATGTCGCGGCGCTCGCGATTGAGATCGTCCAGGCGGCGCGCCAGCGCGCGTGCCTGCTCGGCATCGGCTGCGAGCAGGCATTCGATGCCGATGCTCATATCCTCCAGGCGCCCCGCTGCGTTGAGGCGCGGGCCGATGACGAACCCGAGGTCATAGGCGGTGGCGCGCGCCACGTCGCGGCCAGCCAGGTGCAGCAATGCCGCGATTCCGGGACGTGCCCGGCCGGCACGAATGCGCTCCAGCCCCTGCGCCACCAGCCGTCGATTGTTGTCGTCGAGCCGTACGACATCGGCCACGGTGCCGAGCGCTACCAGATCGAGAAACTGCGCAAGGTTGGGCTCCGGGCGCGCGCCGGTGAACTGACCGCGTTTGCGCAACTCCGCGCGCAACTGAAGCATCGCGTAAAACATGACACCGACGCCTGCGAGATGCTTGCTGGGAAAGCCACAGCCCGCCTGGTTGGGATTCACGATGCAAGCGGCATCGGGCAAGCGGCTGCCGGGCAGATGATGATCGGTGATCAGCACCTGCATACCCAGACGGTTCGCTTCCTCCACCCCTTCAACCGAAGCGATGCCGTTATCGACCGTGATCAGATAGTCGGGTTTGCGCTCGGCTGCGATGCGCACGATCTCGGGCGTCAACCCGTATCCGAACTCGAAGCGGTTGGGGACCAGGTACTCCACCTGCGCGCCCATCTGCCGCAGAGCCAGCATGCCAACGGCACAGGCCGTCGCGCCATCGCAATCGTAGTCGGCGATGATCAGCAGCCGGCGGTTGGCCGCGATTGCATCGGCCAGAATGGTGCCTAGTCGCTGCAGGTTGTGCATGGTTTCGGGTGCGAGCAGACGTGCGAGAGCGCGGTCGAGTTGCTGCATATCGGTGATGCCGCGTGCGGCGAGCACACGAGCGAGTACGGGATCCAATCCCGCTGCGGTCAGACTGCTGCAGACCTCGGGCTGGAAGGTGCGATCGACGACAGCGGGTCTCATGCGGCCATGCTGCGCCAGAATTTCCACAGATCGCTGCGTGCGAGATCGAAGCGCTGCACGGCGCTGCCGCCCGGAGCGGACAAACTGAGCACGCCTAGCTGGTGCGCGCGCAATGCCTGCAAAGCAGGCGCGACCCACTGCTCGATGCGATCGGGATCCGCTTCATCCGATACGATGAGGTGAGCGCCATCTTCGCCATGCGCAAGCCACTGCGCAAAATCATGGGGTATCGCTGTGCTGAGGATGCCGGCTGCCTCACAAAGCCCGCGTGCGAGCGGATCGCGTGCCCAGACGTGCACCCAGTTGCCGGCGACATGGGCAGGCAGCGTGCCGCCGCCCCAGAACCAGGCGCTGTTGACGGCGGGCTCACCGCGCGCTTCGCGTGCTTCGTTGACCGGGTGCGCGTGCAACACCATCTGGATCTCGTTGAAGGTGCGATGCCAGGCGAGCGCATCGGCGCCGCGCGGCAGCAGCGATGCGACATTGCGGCCGGCGGCTGCGGAGAGCGGTACTGTTTCGATGTCCGGCGCCTGCATCAGGCGCGCATACCAGCGCTTCGCTGCCGGCGCGGAGAACTCGATTCCGGCCCCGCTGAAATGTTCATTGAGCGTGCGCACCAGCGACTCGGCTTCGGACGGGCTCACCTCCAATCGGCTCGCGTCGATCAAAACCAGCGCATCGCGATCGACCTGCAGGTGCACCGGATCGGCGCAAAGCCAGTACGCCCGATCCGGCTCTTGACCGTCGCCAAGACGGGCGAGCGGAGCGACCGGCCAGTCGTGTTGCCGTGGCACATCGAAACGGTTCAGCAGCGCCGCTTCGACGCAGTCGCCCGAGGCTGCGGAGGCACGGGCTCTGGAAATCAGGCGGCGCAGCGCTGGCAAGCGCGCTCGCTGTGCGCTGTCGGGGAGAGGATGCAGCAGAAACAGCTCGAGAGATCGCATGGCGCGCCAAAAGTGCGCCGAGTTTAGCATGGCGCCGTCGCTCGATTCGCGATCCGTCGGCGACTGTGGCACACTTTGCGCGACTTTGCCGTCTACCCTTCACTTCGACCTCAATTTTCGTGCAGCCTTACGAGCTCTTTGTCGGCTTGCGCTATACGCGCGCCAAGCGCCGCAATCACTTCATCTCGTTCATTTCCATGGCTTCGATGGTGGGCATCGCCGTCGGCGTCATGGCGCTGATCGTGGTGCTGTCGGTGATGAACGGCTTTCAGAAGGAATTGCGGGCGCGCATCCTGGGTGTCGCCTCGCACGTTCAGATTACCGGGTTCGATGGGCGCCTGCAGAACTGGCAGAGCGTCGCGGAGCAGGCGCGCAAGAACCCGGACGTCCTCGCCGCTGCACCGTACATCAACGCCCAGGCGCTGCTGTCCAACCAGCAGAACGTGCAAGGCACGCTCTTGCGCGGCATCATTCCCGACCTCGAAGATCAGGTTGCCGACATCGGCCGGCACATGAAGCACGGCGATCTGAAGGATTTGAAGCCGGGCCAATTCGGCATCGTGCTTGGGATCGAGCTCGCGCACACGCTGGATGCGCGGATCGGCGAGAAAGTGGTGGTGATCGCACCACAGGAGCAAGTGACCCCGGCCGGCATCATGCCACGCATCAAGCAGTTCACCGTGATCGGCGTGTTCGAGGTCGGTATGTTCGAGTACGACTCGGGCCTCGCGCTGGTTCATCTGGAAGACGCCGAAAAGCTCTATCGCATGAACCAGGAGGTCTCCGGTGTGCGCCTGAAGCTGCGCGATCTGTTCGATGCGCCTTCGGTCGCACGCGAGCTCACGCGCACCCTGACCGGCGATGTGTACATCACCGATTGGACGCGCAGCCACGCGAACTACTTCCGGGCGGTGCAGATCGAGAAGAACGTGATGTTCATCATTCTCACGCTGATCGTTGCGGTGGCGGCCTTCAACCTTGTTTCCACACTGGTGATGGCAGTCACCGACAAACAGCCCGACATCGCCATCCTGCGCACGCTGGGTGCGTCACCCATCTCCATCATGAAGATCTTCATCGTGCAGGGGACGCTGATCGGCGTGATCGGCACCCTGATCGGCGTAGTCGGCGGCATCCTCATCGCGCTCAACATCGATGTGGTGGTACCGGCGATCGAGCGCTTGTTTCACACCCAGTTCCTGGACAAGCAGGTGTACTACATCAGCGATCTTCCTTCGGATCTGCACTGGAACGATGTCATCACCGTTGGCTGCGTGTCGCTGGTGCTGAGCCTGCTCGCCACGCTGTATCCGAGCTTCCGCGCCTCGCGCGTCAATCCGGCCGAGGCCTTGCGCTATGAGTGAGCCGGTGATTCGGGCGCGCGGGTTGCGTAAGATTTTTTCACAGGGTCCGCACGAAGTGCCGGTGCTGCTTGGTGTCGACCTGGACGTGGCCAAGGGCGAGAGCGTGGCCATCGTCGGCGCATCGGGCTCGGGGAAGAGCACGCTGCTGCATCTGCTCGGCGGACTCGATGCACCCACCGCCGGCGAGGTGCTGATCGAGGGACGCGACATCGCCAAGGTTCGCGAAGTAGAAAAGAGCCTGATCCGCAATCGAGCGCTGGGCTTCGTGTATCAGTTCCATCACCTGCTGGCCGAGTTCAGCGCGCAGGAAAATGTGGCGATGCCGCTGCTGGTGCGTCGATTGTCCGAAGGCGAAGCGGGGGCGCAGGCGGCGGAGATGCTTGCCGCGGTCGGCTTGTCGCACCGGCTGACGCACCGGCCCGGTGAGCTGTCAGGCGGAGAACGCCAGCGCGCAGCACTGGCCCGCGCACTGGTGACACGACCGGCCTGTCTGCTGGCTGACGAACCGACCGGGAATCTGGATCGGCATACCGCTGAAGGCGTGCTCGAACTGATGCTCGACCTCAACAAGACTCTGAGTACGAGCTTGATCATCGTTACGCATGATCACAGCATCGCGCGGCGGATGGATCGGGTGCTGACGCTGCAGGACGGGGTTTTGCAGCGGCTGTGAGCTCTCGAGGCGCACCAGAGCCATGATCGTCAACATCGTATGGTTTGTGCTCGGGGTGGTGTGGCTGCAGCGGCAGGCGGTGCTGCCCTCTATCTTGTGGACGTACGTCCTGTTGCTCGGCGCGGCGAGTTATTTCCTGCTTGCCGCCGACGGTCGCTTTCCCGCCTGGCTCAAGCGCGCGTACGGATGCGCACTCTGCTTCGCCGCCGGATTTCTATGGGCGGCACTGGTGGGCCATGTTCGGCTTGCGGACCGGCTGGGTCCGGAGTGGGAAGGCCACGATATCGCGATCGTGGGCGTGGTATCCAGCCTGCCCCAGTACCACGAGCGTGCGGTGCGCTTCGAGCTCGATGTCGAGCGTGCTGTCACGCCGCTCGCGCGCGTGCCGGGACACATCAGCGTCAACTGGTATAGCGAGAAGGACCGCATGGCGCCTGCGCCTCGCCCGGGCGAGCGCTGGGAATTGACGCTGCGGCTGCGCTCGCCGACCGGCCTGGTGAATCCGAATGGCTTCGATTTCGAAGCGTGGGCATTCGAGCAGGGGATTCGGGCCACCGGATATGTCCGCACGGAACCCGGAATACGCCGTTTGGACGCGATGGTGTGGCGCCCGGCCTACATGATCGAGCACGCCCGTGAATGGGTGCGCGATCGCATCGCCCAGGCGTTGCCGGGGAATCCAGCGAGCGGCGTGCTGATCGCGCTCGCGATCGGCGATCAGCAGGCGATCTCGCGGGCGCAGTGGACGGTATTCACACGCACCGGTGTGAATCATCTGATCAGCATTTCCGGACTGCACATCACCATGGTGTCCGGGCTGATCTTCGCGCTGGTGCTGGCGCTGTGGCGGCGCGTGCCGGCGCTCATGGCCAGGCTGGCTGCGATCAAGGCAGCGGCCGCAGCGGGTTTCGTCACCGCGCTGGCCTATGCGCTGCTGTCGGGCTTTGCCGTTCCGGCTCAGCGCACTGTGTACATGCTGGGCGTAGTGGCTCTTGCATTGGTGGTCGGTCTCGCTGCTTGGCCAGGACAAGTCCTTGCGCTGGCCGTGCTGATTACCGTGATGGCGGATCCGATGTGCGTGCTGGCGCCAGGATTCTGGCTCTCGTTCGGGGCCGTCGCGGTGATCATGTATGTGAGCCTGGGACGATTGGCGCCACAGCCGTGGTGGCGCAACTGGGTACACGTGCAGTGGGCGGTGACCATCGGGCTCGTGCCCTGCCTGGTGGCGATGTTCCAGCAGGTTTCCATCGTATCGCCGCTCGCCAATGCGTTCGCTATTCCGCTGGTAAGCCTGGCAGTGGTGCCATTGACGCTGCTTGGCGTGCTCGTCCCGGGCGACTGGCTGCTGCAGATCGCGGCCTGGCTGATGAATCTGTGCACGCAATGGCTCACCTGGATGAGCATGTTGCCCAGCGCAGTATGGCAGCAGCATGCACCAGCGCCGTGGTCGGTGTTGGCTGCCTTGCTCGGTGTCCTCTGGCTGCTCGCGCCGCGCGGTGTGCCGGCACGCTGGCTCGGACTCGTTGCCTTGATGCCGATGATCTGGCCGGTCGTGCCAAGGCCGCAGCCGGGCGAGATGTGGGTCGACGTGCTCGATGTGGGGCAGGGGCTCAGCGTGGCGGTACGTACGCGCAATCACGCGCTGGTGTATGACACAGGCCCGTCGTACTCCGAGCAGAGCGATGCCGGCAGCCGTATCGTCGTGCCGTTCCTGCGCGCCCAAGGCGTGCCGCGCCTGGATGGCGTGATGGTGACGCACAATCACAACGATCACAGCGGCGGTGCCAGCGCGATCCTGGAAGCGGTTCCGGTCGACTGGGTTGCGACTTCTCTGCCCGCGGAAGCCGCGGCATTGGCGCTGGCCACGCGCCGCATGCGCTGCTTCGCCGGCCAGCATTGGGAATGGGATGGCGTGCGCTTCAGCATGCTGTACCCGCGCTGGGAAAGTTATAATGTGCAAGGTCTGAGCGAGAATGCTCACAGCTGTGTGTTGAAAATCGATTCGGCTTACGGTGGCATTCTGCTTCCCGCGGACATCGAGCAGGGATCGGAAGCCGAACTGATCGCAGCGGGCCGTGACTCGTTACCGGCGCAGGTGATGTTAGCTCCGCATCATGGCAGCAGTACCTCTTCGAGCGCCTCGTTTCTGGACGCGGTGGCGCCGCGCATGATCGTGATCGGCGTGGGGTATCACAACCGCTTCGGTCACCCCAAACCCGATGTGATAGAGCGTTACGCGGCACACAGAGTGCGCGTGCTGCGTACCGATCTGGATGGCGAGATCGCGCTGCGGTTCGACGCGCAAGGGATTGCCGCCGAGGGGTATCGCAGCCAGTATCGGCGCTACTGGCAATCGGCTCTGTTGCTCTCGCCGTAAGCTGGGTCCGCATGACCGTTCAAGTCAGAGAAGCCAGCGCGCAAGCCGATCCAACGGCCTGGCTGGCGCAGTTGAGCGAGCGCATGAGGCCTGCCGAGCGCGTGTTGCTGTCGCGCGCGCTGGCGCTCGCAGTCGAGCGCTATGCGGATGAGCTATGCGCACATGGCGAGCCGCTCCTCAACCATTGTCGCGAGGTGACCGGCATCCTTGCCGGGCTGCGCCTGGATGCCGAGACTCTGGCCGCCGGACTCTTGAGCGGCCTGGCAGGACTTTCGCAGCCGTGGGAAGAGAGCGTGCGCAAGGCCTTGGGAGACCACGTCACGGCGCTGGTGGAAGGTCTCGCGCGCATGGGGCAGATTCAGGCTTTGCGCGCACACGCTCAGGAACCGCGGAAGGCCGCGGATCGCGCCGCGCAGCTGGAAGCCGTACGCAAGATGCTGCTGGCGATGGTGCAGGACGTGCGAGTGGTGCTCCTCAAGCTCGCGGATCAAACGCAGACCATGCGCTACATCGCGGGTCGCGGCGATGCGGCTTCGCGCGAGGCGGCCGCCCGCGATACCTTCGAGCTGTTCGCGCCACTCGCCAACCGTCTGGGCGTGTGGCAGCTCAAATGGGAGCTCGAAGACCTCGCGTTCCGCTGCCAGGACCCGGACACGTACAAGCGCATCGCGCGCGAGCTCGATGAAAAGCGGCTGGATCGCGAGCAGTTCATCGCGAATGTGATCGCAACGCTGCGCGTGCAGCTCGCGCAAGCGGGCATCAAAGCCGAGGTCAGCGGACGGCCGAAACATATCTACAGCATCTACCGCAAGCTCGTGCGCAAGGACCGATCGTTGAACGAGCTGTTCGACATCCGTGGCGTGCGCGTTCTCGTGGATGATGTCAAGGACTGCTACACGGTGCTCGGGCTCGTGCATCACCTGTGGACGCCGCTCCCCAGAGAGTTCGACGACTACATCGCCAAGCCCAAGCCCAACAACTACCGCTCGCTGCATACCGCCGTGGTCGCACCGGATCAGAAAGTGCTGGAGGTGCAGATCCGCACCTTCGAGATGCACCAGCACTCCGAGTTCGGTGTCGCCGCGCACTGGCGCTACAAAGAAGGCGGCGCGGGTGCGCCGAGTGCAGGTCAGTACCACGAGCGCATCGCTTGGTTGCGGCAGATTCTCGACTGGAAGGAGGCTCTCTCCGACGTAGCCGACCTCGCCGAATACTTCCGTGCCGGAATGTTCGAAGACAGCGTCTATGTGCTGACACCCCAGGGACGGGTCATCGATCTGCCGGCGGGTTCAACGCCAGTCGACTTCGCTTATCACGTCCACTCGGAACTGGGCCATCGCTGTCGCGGTGCGCGCGTCGATGGCGAGATGGTGTCGCTCAACCATCCGCTTAGCAATGGTCAGACTGTGGAGATCATCGCGGCCAAGGGCGGTGGCCCCAGCCGCGACTGGCTCAATCCCGAGCTTGGCTTCATCCACAGCCAGCGCGCGCGGGCTAAAGTCCGCCAGTGGTTCAACAGTCAGAACCTGGAGTCCGATATCGCTCAGGGGCGCCAGGCGGTGGAAAAGCTGTTGCAACGTGCGGGTATGACCGCGTTCAGCCTCGATGAGCTCGCAACACGGCTCGGCCACAGCAAGGCCGATGAATTTCTCGCGATGGTGGGCCGGGGCGAAATCGGGCAGCGGCAATTGCAGAACGCTCTGCGTGGGACCCCCGCGGCTCAAGAACCTGCCGAGTCGACGCCCGCCGTTACGCCTGCCGTCCCGGACACGACGCGCGCGCAAGGTGAGATCCTGGTGGTTGGCGTCGATCGGCTGCTGACCGTCCTCGCACGCTGCTGCAAACCGGCGCCTCCCGACCCGATCATCGGCTTTGTCTCCCGCGGCCGCGGCGTGACCGTCCACCGTCGCCGCTGCGCCAATCTCACCCGCCTACCGGCCGAGCGCCTGATCACCGCCGAATGGGGAGCCGAAGCGGATAAGGGCCGCTTCGCGGTGGACATCGAGGTGGAAGCGGCAACGCATCCCGACCCCATGCGCGACCTCCTGGAGAACTTCTCGCGGGAGAAGGTCCGCGTCACGCGGGCCGCGTCCTACGTCACCGATCTGCGTGCTCGAATTGCCTTCACGCTGGAAGTTACCGGCCTGGAACAGCTCTCCCGCCTGCTGAAAATGGTGACGGCAATGCCTGGGATTTTTTCCGCCAGGCGGCGTTTGAGCCCTAAAGCCGCGCCTCCGGCCAGCCGATAACTCAGTGCCGCTTAATTCCGGCGGCGCGCAGCGGTTGACCCGAGGAGGCGCAAGTGCCTGATCCGAAAATGCCGACAGCCCCGGCCAAGGATGTACCACTGGAACTGGTGCTGGGTGAGGTGGAGGCTGCGGCCCAGGACACCACGTTGCTTGCGTTCAGCATGGCCCTGGAAGCCGCCCGCAGCGGTCCGGTGGGCAACAACGCCGCGCTGGTGGCACAGGCGATGTGCAACCTGTCGATTCGCGCGAGTGCGTTCAGCACACGAGTGCGGCGAGACTTTTCCCCCTCGGCTCGGGACAGCTCGGCCGAGATCGCGAAGCTCCAGCGAATCGGCCTCAGTGTGACCGAAATTCTCAATCAGGCCGCCCGCCTTGCCGCCGACGACCGAGACGGCTCAGCGGTCGATGAGACTGCCCAGAAGGACTCCTCGCGGCTGCTGGAGCAGATTCACGCACACATCCGCGATCTCGATGCGCTCCTCGGTACGCGAGCGGCGGGGCGTGTACAGACGATAAAGGCCCTGGCGGGTACCCCTGTGCAAAGGGGACGCAATGGTATGCCGCGGGCCGTTAAGCCTGCATGAGACGAACGTCCTGTCCTGGAAACGAACAGCGATCGGTTGGAGCAAGGCATACATACCACGGCTGAGCGCATTGATGGCAGGTTCAAAATACGATTGATCCTCGATGTGGCCAACTCAGGCCGTCTATTTCCGATGCGCTGAGCGCGGCTTCGGCCTGCAAATTTGAGCCGGAGAGCGAACTTAAGTTAGAATCACCGCCTGCAGGCGCGTAGCTCAGCTGGTTAGAGCACCACCTTGACATGGTGGGGGTCGTTGGTTCGAGTCCAATCGCGCCTACCATATTCCAAGAAAGAATCCGTCACTTAGCTTGCTCACGGCAAATCCTAAGGGCGGGGTTTTCCCCTGGGTATGGCGAAACCATGACGTTGCCCCCGGCAGGCTGTTGTCTGCCGGGGTGCCGACCACCAATTGCAACCCCGACCGGCCGACCCACACGCGCAGGTGCTCGCCGGACAGATGGGCGTAGCGCTGCACCATCTTGAGCGACGACCATCCCCCAAGTTTCACTGAAGTACCGGCAGCGGCGCTCCGTTCTGCACATGCCAGCTTGGCCAGGCGTGGCGCAGGTCATGCCAGCACATCAGTGCGATTTTCCTAGTCACCCTTTGTCGTTGAGGCTGCTGCCTGCTTGCTTTACCCCGCGACCACGTAACGCTACGCAAGCCGCCCAATGGACGTTGGCGAAGCTCGATCGGTAAGTCATCTGTAATAGCGCATGTATTATTCTTAGCCGTTCACCGCGATGTGGAAGGAGGCCATTTGATGTGTACACCACTTGCACTGATGCAGGAACGGATATGATAAAAGCCTACGTCGTGAAGTCCAGACTCGCGATCGGGGATGGGGTCGGAAGGTGGCGGTTTGTTCGTGGGCCGACGTGCTGAGCAGACGCAAGGGGAGGACGAATGGTCAGACCGGTTCCTCAATTTGAGGAAGTGCATATCATCTCCGACCTCCATCTCGGAGGCGAGGCGGGTTTCCAGATTTTCAATGCCGGCACTGAGTTGGCTCGGTTCGTGGACTCTCTTCGGGTAGCGCAGTCGCAGACCCTGGGGCTCGTCGTCAACGGTGACTTCGTCGACTTTCTTGCTGAGGCACCTCAACGTCATTTCGACCCCGACGGCGCGGCAGCGAAACTGGAGGGGGTAGCGAGCAATCCGAGCTTTCTTCCTGTGTTCGACGCGCTGCGGCGCTTCATTCAGACCGCTGGACGAGTGCTGGTCATTAACCTGGGCAATCATGACCTGGAGCTTGCGCTTCCGTGGGTTCGGGAAAAGTTGCTTGAACTTCTCGCCGGACCAGATAGCGCTGCGCGCGGGCGCATTCTGTTTTGCCTGGACGGCACCGGGTTTCGTTGCTCCGTGGGCCATGCCTCCATCTTGTGCGTGCATGGCAACGAAGTCGACCCCTGGAATGTGGCGGACTACGAGGCGATCAGACGGATTGCTCGAGACCTTCTTAGAGGTGGCAGTGTCGAGCCATGGATTCCGAACGCTGGATCGCGATTGGTGATTGAGGTCATGAACGACCTAAAGCGCACCTATCCATTTGTGGATCTCCTCAAGCCCGAGAAAGAGGCGGTCGTTCCAATTCTGGGCGCGTTGAAGCCGGACGTTGGCGGGAGGCTTGACAACATTGCCGCGGCGATGTTCCAAAAGACGTGGGACCGCATCCGGCTGGCGACGGGTTTCCTCGGAGGGGGCGACGAGGGAGCTAGTGTGCCCTCAGGGATACCGCGCGGGACCAGCGGAGGAACATCGCCGGTCGCGCCAGTCGCGCGTTCGAGAATGCACGGGCAGACGGGCTACGACGAGTACGTTGCGAAACTGCTCGATAGGGTGGAGATGCACTTGGTCGAAGGCGAGCGGCCGATTGATCTAATCACCGCTGACCAGCAGACCGAGTATCTTGGTTTCTTCGGCGCGGGCTGGAATCTCCTCAAGGGAGACAGAGAAGAGGCGTTGCGACAAGCCCTGGAGCAGTTGGATAAGGACCGCAGCTTTGACGTGAGGGACAAGGACGAGACGTTCAGGCAGCTTGATCAGCTGGTCGGCAGGGATGTCGACTTCCTGGTTGCCGGGCATACTCACCTGGCGCGCGCTATCAACCGCGAGCGCGGAAACGGCTTCTATTTCAACAGTGGTACCTGGGCGCGAGTGTTCAGGCTCAAGGCTGGTGTCCGGGACGACCCTGTTGCATTCAAGAACCTCTTCGTTACTCTCCAGTCGCCAAATGTCCAGGCTTTGGATGCGGCAGACGGACTAGAGCGTCAGCCGCCAACGCTGGTTGCGATCTGGCGCGACGGTTCCACAGTGAAGGGCGAACTACGGCAATACCCTCTCGGCACCACCGGAGGGCCAACGCCCGTAGCCAACAGCCTGTTCGTCAAGGGCTGAGAGGAAACCATGCGTACCGTCACCCTGGAACTCCTGCGCCACGGTCCACCGCACAACCAGCTGTTGTCGCCCTTAACGCCTTATCTTGCGCTCTGTGAAAACCATGCGGCCGTGACGCTGCAAGTCAACTTCGAGCACAACCAGTTTCTCTATCGTCTGCATGCGCTCGACTATAAGCTTGGCGCGGAGCCACGCACATTTCAGCTCAGGGACACGGCCAAGGAACTCGGCGACCTACTCGCCAAAATTCCGGGCCTGACGGCTGAATTGAGTCGGCAGTGCGACAACAAAGGCGAGCTCACGCATCTGCGCTTGATCGTCTCTGCGTCCGAGCTTGCGTTGTTGCCGTTCGAACTCGCGCTGGCGCCGAATGGCTTTCCTGGAGCAGGGCAGCCTCTTCTCCTGCAGAGCCAGTTGCCTCTTTGCCTGACTCGCGAGGTGCGGCGGGTGCCCGAAGGGCACTTGCAGTGGCCGCAGGAGGCGCGGGTGCTATTCATCTCGGCTTCACCGCCAGATTTTGGTCCTATTCCGGTGGAGTCGCATTTGCTGGCCTTGCGGCGTGCGATCAGTCCATGGGTTGGATATTTCGCTACGAGTGACGACAAGGCGCGCCGTGAGGAGGTCGAGAAACTCCTGGTTGTCATGCCCCAGGCGAGCATCGAATCAATCGAGGAAGCCTGTGCTAGCGGGACCTTTACGCATATCCATGTGCTTGCCCATGGTGTGGAGAGAATGGAGGGCTACGACGTGCGCTTCGGGTTAGCCCTGCACGACGCGAGAGATCCGCTCGGGAAGGCCGACGTGGTGAGTGGTGCACGGCTCGCCACTGCGCTGCGCGGGGTGAAGCGCCCCGAACCGGATAGCTTGATCAGGCCGATGATGGTGACCCTGGCGAGTTGCAACAGCGGCAATGTTGGGTCGACCACCGCGGGTGCGGGAGCAAGTGTGGCCCACGCGCTGCACGAGGCCGGAATTCCTCTGGTGGTGGCGAGCCAGTTCCCCTTGTCGTTTCCTGGCTCGGTGCGCTTGGTCGAAGTCCTCTACGAAGGGCTCCTCTCCGGCTTTGACCCCCGCATAGTGCTGCAGGACCTTCGCCGCAGGTTGCATACGCAGTTCCCGGAGAACCATGATTGGGCGAGCATCACGGCCTACGCCACGCTTGGTCCGGACTTCGAAGATCAACTGGCCAGCGTGCGGGTCGCTCGGGCAAGGCTCGCCATCGATGCTGCGATGGACTTCGCAGACAAGGTCACAAGGCGGTTCTTCTCGACGAGCAGATCCAAGAAGGGGTCGACGTCGGAGACTACATATGTAGACGAAACTGAAAACGAGGGCATGCTGAACCGAGCACAGCGCAAGATCGACCGTGCGAAGGAGCGGCTGGCGAATCTCCGGCGTGGCGTGCCGAAACAGCAGGAGTCACAGGTGCTGGGACTGCTTGCGAGCACCGAGAAGCGGCAAGCCGAAGTCAAGTATTGGACGGCTACGAAGATCTCCAGCATCAGCCAGGAGGCCCGGGCTGCCTACTCCGCGGAGTCCCTCACCGCGCTGCGCAGGTCACGCGATTACTACTGGGGTGCGTTCCTCGCTAGTCGGGAGAACAGCTGGGCAGTCGTGCAATATCTATCATTGACCTTGGTCTTAGGACATCTGCGCAACGAGCCAGATCGCAATACCCAAGCGCTGGAGACGATGCCTGAACGCAACACGGCGGCTTTGTGGTCGCTCGCACATCTGCTTTCGCTAACCGACCTCAACAGTCTGGATGTTGCGAAGGTCGAGTGGGCCTACGGGAACCTGATTGAGCTGTACCTGCTGGCGCTGCTGCTGCCAGAAGGTCAGGGTCGCCCGCATGCCGCGGAAGCCGAAAGGCTCGCGCTGCAGTACACCGGCAACCTGCTATCAGTTTCGCGCCCGCGCTCTTTCCAAGTCTATTCCACGCGGCGCCAGCTGCTCCGATACGTGGAATGGTTCAACACGATCGCGGAGCTTGATGCACTCACAGGTGTGGCCGAGAAGATCCTCAGCATGATTGAGGAGCGGATCGTGGATTGAGGACACGTAGCG
>JBGQKF010000057.1:0-13771 GCA_041499435.1 Gammaproteobacteria bacterium | reverse complement strand
GTTGCGCTGCGCGGCCTGCAGGATCTTCAACTGGTCGGCATGGCGCGAGAACGCGCTCTTCACCGCCGTGCTCGGCGGATACCATTTCTGCTTGAGCGCGACGAACATGGATTCGCGCTCTGTCGCCCGGTCGATGCCCGCGCGCATGAAGACTTCCTTCGCCAGATGGTAGCCCAGCTTGCGATAGCTCTCGAACTGAGACTCGGCGAACCATTGATCCGATGTCGACTCGTGCGGGAATTCCGGATGCGCGGCTGCGTACTGCAGCACGTCTCTGGGCTCGTTACCCGAGAGGCTGGGCTTGATGTACAGCAGGTAACCTTCGTAACCGTCGTCGCGCTCAGCCGCTGCGTCCGCGCAGTCCCCAGCCGCGCCCTGCGCCGGTCGCCTGCTCGAACCCGGATAGCGAATCGTCCCGACCGCGCAATGAAAGAGACTCTTCTTGGTCACCGGATCGGGCACGATGACGCGCGCATCGATATCGATGGTCACGCCCAGATCGATCTGGCACTTGCGGATGGCATTGCCCAAATCCTCGAAGTCGATCTTAGGGTCGCAGCCGGCGTCGCTCGCGACGATGAACCGGCAGCGCCGCTTCACCAGCTCGTAGATGCCAAGATTGTCGAAGTGGCCGCCATCGCTCAAATAGACGAACTTCGAGGTCTCATCGGCGGCGCCAAACAGCTCTGCAACCAAATAACGAAAGCCCCAGCCGGGCCCCGCTTTGCGCCAGACTGTGTCACGGCTCGGATTCTGCATCCACCACCCGAGGCGGACATTGAACACGGTCAGAAGAAACGCCACCGCCGGTTTGGAGTGATAGCCCTGATTCGGGCTCGCCGCTGCTCCAGAAATGGCGAGCGCGCTGCCGAGCCCGACGCAGCCCTTGGCTTCGCTCACGTAATCGGCGGTGGGTTGATAGCAACTCGTCGACTTGCCGTTCACCTTGCCCAGATCATAGCCGCAGAACAAGGGGCTGAACACGAAGGAAGCGGCTTTGCGCTCCTGCCACGCCAGCCGCTTGCCGGTCGTGAGATTGATCGCGGTGTTGATCAGGTGATACGGCCGCTGCACCACAGCCATGAGGGGCGGCGAATCGGTGCCGTCGAAACCGGTAAACGGGTGGGGTTTGCGTGTCGGGTTGGTGGCCCCAAGGTAGCAGCGCACCAGGCGATTGCGATAGAACATGTGAAACGAAAAAACGTTGACGTCCACGCGCCATGAAAAGAACAGCATGATGCCAATGCTGGCTGCAAGCGTGATCCACAGCTCGGGCTGCGTGAGCCAGGGCGTAATCCAACTCGCATAATCGTCCCATGAGCATCCGTGTCCATCGACCGGCGTGCACGACTCACCGATCCAGGCCGCGAGCAGCGCGTGGATGCCATACGAGAGGGCCAGCAACAGTCCGGCAACGAAAACGAACGGCGTGGCCTTCGCCACGAGCTCACGCAAGTTGCTCGCACCAGGATCACCCGTCGACGGACTCATCGCTGTGCGCACGCCCGCGATCGTGGCGAGGATCCATCCGACACCGAGACTTTTGATCACGCCCGGCAGATTGATCATCGCCCAGGGGCCATAGATGGCAGCGGCTGAAACCGCGATCCAGCCAAATGCCACCGCCAGCAGAATGCCCCCGACACGGCTCCACCATTCGCGGCTGTCTTCTTCGAACTGGCGGCCGCTGGTGCCGATGACGAATACCGCCGCGAGACCGAATGCGCCGAGCAAACCTGGAAACACCCACACCGTCGCATGCCAGATCGGATAGAGCCCATCGGATGGCCGCGCGAGAAACAGCGACTGCAGCCAGACCAGCGCAGCGAGACCGACCGCTGCTCCGACCACCAGTCCGAGCAGACGCCACCACCAGGTGGGCCGCTCCATAGCGTCCTTGTGCACATCGGCCACTTTGAGTGCAATCTCCCAGATGAGCGCGATCGCAGCCGGCACTGCAATCATCACGGCCACAGCATGCCAGCGCATCGACTCGCCAAAGAAGAATTTGGACAGATTGTTATCCGTCCCCGCGAGCCAGCACGCGAGGGACAAGGCCGACACAATGAGTGCACCGATGATCGTCACCATCACCCAGGCGCGCCGCACGTACCAGGGGTCCGGGGCGGGAGCCTGAGCGAGCCGACGAGCGCGATTGAAGCCGCTGCCAGGCAGTTGCGTGGCGAGATTGATATTGATGAACAGCACCGCCACAGCAAGCGCAACAATCCCAACCGCCAAGGTGAATTTGGGACTGTCCTGCAGGTACACGCCTAGATAGGCCGCGACTCGCGGCAGCAGCAGAATCGCCGCGAGCCCGGTGCTGAGAATCACGAGGTTCAGAATGAAGTTGCGCAGATAGGTGGCGATGCCCGCCAATGTATCGGTGCTCAGCAGTCCGGTCTGCGGCGTGAGGTAGTTGCTGTAGCTGCGCAGGAAACGGATCTGTTCGGGCTCGTTGGCGGGATCGAGGCCGGGGGAGAGCCGCTGCTGCACGGTGTCGACGCCTGGTGTATGCGGCACTTCCTTACCGGTCTTGGATTGCTCTTCGAGCTCGCGCTTGCGGTTCTCTTCATCGGCACGCGCAATCCACGCTGTCAGCCAGCTGCCGATGTAGCCGCCTCCCGAAACCGTCGAGAGGTAGTCGAACTCCTTCAGCAACTGCAACTCGGCCAGCGCCTGCAACACCCCGAGATTGAAAGTCGCGCTGCGAATCCCACCACCCGAGAACGCGAGGCCCATAAGCTGATCGCGCGCAATGCCGCCGCTGCGCAGACCCGCATCGCGGCTCCGTTCAGAAATAGTCTCATACTCACGCTCGAAGACCTCCTCGCTTGGATGACAATCATCCGAGGTGGTGGAGCTGTTGTTCACTGCGTCCTTATCGGCCATATGTGTCCCGGCGGCGGTCGTTCATGGTTGCCATAGACGCAATCGTTTCGGCTCAGGGTTTCTTCGCAGCCTCCCCGGCCGCGGTCGCTTGAGCCGGGGGCATGGAACGCTTCGCCTCAGCCATCTTCAGATCCATTTCGTAGACGTACCGCTGAAGGTTGTAGAACTGCTCGACGATGGTAACTACCGCGTTCAGGTTGTCCTGCGGGATAGTTGTGTTGGGCGCACTCGCCTGGCCGCCGGCGGGTCCCGCCTCAGCGGTGCCCGATGACTCCGTGCCAGCCTTGGCGTCGCTTTTGGTAGCGATCGCCGTTTGTTGAATGCCCTGCCCACCGGTCAATCCATCGATCGCCAGGATCGTGACTGAGAAGGCGCTGATTCGCGCCAGCAAAAGGCGGTACTCTTCTTGAGTGATGGCTCCGTTCAGATACGCCTCACAAGCACGGTAGAGACCGTCGCGCAGCAGCTGAATCGTCTGCGTGCGCCGTCCGACGGATTGAACCGCCTCGGCGATGGAGGACGCCAGCTTGGCATCGACTTTGCCTTGAACATTGGCTGCTGCCGACGCCGATGCCGCGATCCCGACGGCAGTATCCGGACTCGGCTCGGCGCAGATGACGCGACGGTCGCCGTTCTGGCCGCCATGGTCGGTCACCAGGATCATCCGCTCCTTCGCATCGATATTCACGCTGGTCGCTGGTTTGCTGTCGATGCTGACGGTTCTATAGATCGTTGAGCATCCAGCCAGGGACACGCAGGTCAAAATCAGCGCAGTCAGTAGCATTCTCATCTCAATCCCCTTTCGGTTGATGGCGCTCCAAAAAAGACGAACCGGCAGAAAATCTGCCACTCTTCCTCGCTCCTCATGCAACAAGCCCACCGCAAACTCTGCAAACTATTCCATAATGCAGAACTTCCATTCTGGCCGCCCGTAACGCCCTCCCGCCATCATGCGAATGGTTTAGCCCTTCGTATCACGACGAGGCCAGCGCGAACCAATCCATCAGATACAGACCCCCTGCGCTGCCGAACGGAATCAGCGCAGCTCGCACCAGCGGCTGCTCGGTGAACGGAACGAACGCGCCTTTGCGCAGCGAGCGCACGGACTCGCAGATCGCCTCCAGATGCGCCGGGATCGGGTAGGCGCCCGGCGCCTGCCCTTTGCTCTGCAGCAGCAGCGCCTGCAGACGCTCGAGCGCCAGCGCGCGTGCGCGGCTCGCCGCTCGTTGCATCAGGAACGCGTTCACGCACGCGATCGTAAAGCCGAGGATGAACACGATCGCCAGCGCGATCGGAATGTCCCAGTCGTCGAACACGGACCAGCGCGCGACCACCATGAGGGCGAGCAGCACGAACGGGAAATAGAGAAGCGGGCCGATCGCACGCGTGCGCTCGGCGATGAAATGAACGTCGATCCATGGATCCAAAATATCGCCCGCGAGCTTTGGATCGATGTCGGCCTTGAACCCGATGCGGCGGGCGAAGATGCGCCGTGTCTCCTCCGGCCAGTCGCGTGCGTCGTCCTGAGCGATCAGCTCGTCGATGAAGCGCCCGCACAGCCGAATCGCTGCATTCACGCTGAACAACAGCACCTGGAAAACCACCACCAGAGTTATGATCAGGATCCGATCGAGGCGCAGCGCTGTGGCACCGCGCATCGGGTGATTGGGCATGCCAAGCAGCCAGAAGAGCGCCGAGGCCAGCGCCATGAATGCAATGGTCCACACCAGCGCCCGCAGGATGAGCAGTGACCAGCTGCCGGAGCCAACGTATTGCACCCATAGCGCTGCGGTACGCGGCGCGCCCGCGGAAACCCCGGCGACTTGGAAGCGCACGCGTATCTTCTGCCACAGCGTGCGCGGGTCGTCGACCAACGGAATCTGGAAACTTTCCTGCAACTCGCCGTCGTTGCGCTCGATTACACGGAACGTGTAGACCAGAAAACAGGCACCGAGCAGCAATGCGAACCAGCGAATTACCTCCGATGGCCAGGCGCTCACGCCTTCCAGCCACGTAAACGGCTCGCCGTCGGGATCGTTCACGCTGGCCACCATCTGCACCAGCAGCAGCCCGAGAAACGCGACGAACAATGCCGCAGGCAGCAGTACCGGCAGGCGTTGACCCTTCAGCAGGCCCCCGCGTAGCGCATCGGCGATCAATTGCACCGGCGCGACTACCACCGGCCGCGTGATCCGTGACAGAAACAGCAGCCCCAACACCAAGGCGATCAGCACGAATGCCGCGTATAGACCGCGCAGGTTGTGCAGATCGCTGCCAGGTGCATGGATATCGGCACAGTCAGCGAGCCTCGGGCAAGCACCGGCCGGGTCGCGCAGATCGACCGCGCGCGTGCGTCCCAGCTCATACAGGCGCGGGACTGCGAGCCATGGGTCCAATCGTGCCTGCGTGAGCGGAGCCACCGATGGCCCGAGCTGCTCGGAAGCGCCTGCCTCGGGACAGCGTTCATCGCGATAGGTGTTGGCTCCGGGAAACGCATTGTACAGCGCCACGCGTGTGGCGAAAAATGCGGCCGTCTGATAGCTGCCGCGAAACGGTGGGATGTGGCGCTGCAGACACGGCGCCAATTGCAGACCGAAGGCCGATGCGACGATCAGGTTGCGCGTCCAGTCGTACTCATCGGGATTGAGCAGGCGTGCGTCCAGGTCGGTGGTGAAGAACACCGCACGCGGAAAGTTCGGCCGCAAAGCACGCAGCACGGCGATCTTGTCATACACGTCGCTGCCGAGCACGCCGATGGCGCCGATCTCGCCCCGCCCGGCGCGCTGCAGTCCTAAGTTTTCGTCTACGATCTGCGTGGCCAGGCGTCGCAGATAGTCGAATTGCTTCGGCCCGTCTGCAAGCTCTACCGGCTGCGATCCGCGCCCCCCCGACTTCGGCTTCGCCTGCGAGCTTGCCGGCGTGGTGCCGGGCGCGAGCCCATCGAGCCCGCGCAGATAGCTGAAGCGCAGGATGCGGCACTCCTCATTGCGCTCGCTGGCAAAGGGTTGCTGTTCGCTTGGATCGGTCTCGCACACGCGCTCAAGCCCCGCGGCGCGCAGCAAGGCGCTCGGCAGCATGCGACCGTAATAGGTGTCCCATTCCGAGATTACGGCAACGTGATGAGCGCTCGATCCGGCGGTGCGCACGGGTACACCGCGCAACTCCATCTCGTCGACCAGCGTGTGCACTAAGGCGTCGTCGGTGCTGGTGGTTTGCAGAAAGCGCAGACCCTTGGTTGCAAAAAACCGGCTCACGGTGCAGTCCGGCTCGCGCGGCTCGGTCTTGCAGGGATCGCGCTGGAGAGCATCGGGCGCGGCGGGTTCGTCGTTGCGCCGCCTGCGCAGCAGCTCCGTCTCCGAGGCGGTGGCGAACGGCGAATAGAACTCCACATGCGTTAGGCGCGGGCGCCCGGTGAATGAAGTCTGCGCTTCCACATCGGGCTCGCGCTCCATCTCCTCGATCATCGTCTTCAGAGTTGAAGACGCGCCGGGCCCCACCACTTGGAACTGATAGTTCGCATTGTCCAGCACCTCGGTGCGCGTGCTGCAGCTGTTCTTCAGATCGAGCGCGAGATCATTCAAGCGCAGCACCGGCGTTGCCGCGCCACCCGGAGTCTGCACACCTTTCGCGTGCACGCTCGAGAAGGTCTCCTCTTCCAGCCACAGTACCATCGCGACCAGATCGAAGCCGAGCGCGCTGCGGTTCTTACGGCGGAACAGCTCGAACGGAATGCTGCCGTCGCTGTTCCAGCGCAGATAGCCCAGATGCTCCGCGTTTTCCGGCACGAAATGCGAGACATTGAGTGCCGATACGACTGCGTAGCGGATGCGGCGGCGCTGCTCTTCCCCGTCGGCGTACGGCGCCTTGGACACCATGACGCCGAGCACGAGCAGCTTGACATTGCCCTTCACGCGCTCGCGCAGGCGCTCGCATACTTTGGGCAGCAAGCGGCGCTCATCGGGCGCTGTCTTGCTGTCGCTCTCGCGCGCCACTGCGGCGAATGGATCCTCCCACAGGCGCGCGTCGATATCCTGCAGGCCGAACTCCCGATAGGGAATCGATGTGGTGACGCCAGGACGCGGTACCTCGAGCGGGACGCTTTTCCAGAGCACCGCGCCGACGATCGCAACCAGCACGGCGATCAGGCCAGTTACCGGAATGCCACCGAGGCCGCTGCGTTCTGCCATTGGTCAGATGGAGTGAAAGAGAGAATGAGGGAATGAGGAAATGAGGGAATGAGTAAATCTTTCTTCCTCCCCCTTCAAGGGGGCGGTGAGGAGGGGGATGGGGGGAAACGCTGTCACTGAGCAAAGCCCTCCCCCCCATCCCCACCCCGGCCCTCCCCTTGAAGGGGAGGGAGACTTTTAGTGCACTCGCTCACTCATTCACTCCTTTGCTCATTCACTCCTCACTCTTCACTCACTGACTCACTCCTTACCCTTTTTCACTCGTAGACTCACTGACTCCACTCCTTCACTCTTCACTCCTCACCCTTCACAGCGTCTTCAAATACTCCAGCAACGCATCCTTCTCCTTCGTCGACAGATCGGTGGCGAACTCATGGCCCTCGTTGCTGCCGCTCTTCGTCGTCACGTCGAGGCGCGTGCCGATGCGCTGCGCTTCCGGGCCCTGCGACACGAAGCCGACATCGACCGGATCGTACAGGTCATAGCCGCGCCAGAACACTTTGGGACGATCGGCGGCCGGCTTCAGGAGATCGCGCAGGGTCGGCACCGAGCCGTTGTGCAGGTACGGCGCGCGCAGCCAGATGCCATCGAGGTATACGGCGTTGTACCCGCCCAGCGTTTCTTCGACCAGACCCTTGCGCTCGATGCCCATCGCGGTCACGACTTTGTTCGCCTCGATTGCCGCCTGCTTGTTCCAGGAATCCAGGCGCCCCCGGTCCGTGTTCACCGCCGACAGCGGCAGCCGTGTGCCGGTCTTTTCGCTGGCGTGGCACGCGGCACAGATCTGGTCGAACACCGCTTTGCCCTGCGTCGCCTTCTTCTCATCCACCGGGAATGGAAACTTCGGCGGCGGCTTCGCGCCGAGATAATCGAGCAGCCACTGCACCTGCCCGAGAAAATCGTCCTTGTTATGCGGGGCGGCACCCAGCAGACCCAGCGCGGAGTCGATCACCACCGAGCGCGGATCATGACTGTCCCCCGCCCAGTTCAGCGTCTGCCCTTTCTCCGGATGGTACTTGCCCAGATTCCAGATCGACGGCATGTCGGTCGGACCGAAGGTGTCGTCCATCGGCACCTTGATCATGAAGTACTTGGTGAGGTTCATGGCATCGTCGCGGCCACGCCCCCAGTCGGGGAAATCGGCCCGATAGATCCATTTGAACTGCTGCTCACGCTCGAGCAGCCGCTTCTTGGTGATGGGGATGAGCAGGAACCGGTAGATCATGCGATCGACGAACGACAGATCGGTGACCAGATTGATCTCACGCATCAGGTTGTCGGCGTTGAAGCGCGGATCCTTCGCGCAATCGATCACGTAACGGAAATAGCCTTCGACATTGGTTTGGCCAGGGCCGGCCGTGACGAAGGTCGGATTTTCGTTGGCCTTGGTGCGATAGCTCACGGTGTGGCACACGGCACAGTTGTTCGCCACACGCGGGAAGCCGATGGTCTTCTTGGTGAAGCCGACCGGGAGCTCCTGCCCCTGCTCCCAGGCTGCACCGAGCGAGGCGAGCCCGCCGCTGCCCGGTAGCTTCTCCGGAAACATGCGCGGCATCACATAGAAGATCCAGTACGGGACACCCGCATCCTGTTCCGCGCCGATCGAGCCGTATTTGAAGCGCATATCGGCGTTCGCGAATACCCAGTCGGGCTGAGGTTCTTCCCGGAAGAATTTGTACCACCCGAACCACGCCCCGAACGCGACCAACACTAGGATCACACCGATCCAGGTGAAGATCTTGCGACGGCGCTGTGCCACTCGTTGTGCGTTATCCATGATTGTTCTCTTGTGCTCGATACGCTGTTCGAAAGCTGCTGCTGCGCGTTTCGATTCTGCCTTAGAACGTTTTCAAATACTCGACCAAGGCTTCCTTCTCATCCGCGCTCAAATCGGTCCCGAACCGCTTGCCCTCGTGCCCGGCGTTGCCATTGCCCGGGACCTTGACGTCGTACTTGAAGTATTTCCGTCCGCTTTCCTCCGCCACACCCGTTACGAAACCAACTTTCGCCGGGTCATAGACGTCATAGCCGCGATAGAAAATCGCCGGGCGCTTGGGCGCGGGTTCCAGCAGATCGCGCAGGGTCGGCACCGAGCCGTTGTGTAAATACGGAGCGCGCAGCCAGACGCCGTCGAGCGGCATGTTGGCGTAGCCGAACGTCTTGCGAAAATGCGTAAAGCGCCACGGATAGCCGGCGTAAAGGGTGGACTGATTCACCGCGAGATCCAGCGAATACGAGTCGAGTCGATGCCGGTCGGTGCGGATCTCTTCGATCGGCGTTACCTTGCCGACATACTCCCCGGAAAAATCACGGGCTCCGGCCCCGTGGCAGGCCGCGCAGTACTCCTTATATGCAGGAGCGCCGCGCTGCGCTTTGTCCTGATCGATGGCGTACGGATACTTGGGCGCCTCTTTGGTGACCAGCCAGTTCTCGATGCGGGCTATGGCCGCAACATCGAGCGTCGGCGGTGTGGTCCCCGTGCCGAACGCTGCACTCTTGTTGCGCTCCTCGACCAGGGTGTTGTTGCCGTCCCAGTGCAGCTGCATGCCTTTGCGTGGGCCTTGGTACCAGATCGAGGGAAAGTCCGATGCCGCGTTCTGCTCGTGCTCAGGCAGCTTGTCCAGTGGGAAATTGAACAACACCTTTGCGGCATTGAATGTATCGACGCGGCCCGGGCCCCAGTCGTACTGCTTGTCGGTCCAGGCGAAGCGGCCGGCCAGCATCAGCAGGCGCTCGCGCATCAGCCAGAGCGCAACGGGATACACCACGTAGCGGTCGATCAGATCCAGATCTTCGCCGCGCTGCTTCAACATCGCGCGCACCTCGGGAATGACATACTCCTTGCTGAACTTCGGATCCTTCCCGCACGCGAAGAAGAAGCGCTGAAACGCCATGATGTTGAAGGTGTTGGCCGGCATGCCGGTGTAGAGCTTGGGCTTGCTCTCCGGCGTGTCGCGGACCGTGCTGGTGTGGCAAACCGCGCAGTTGAGGAACGTACGGTCGATCCCCTGGTAGCGGCGCATGGACATGCCGACCGGCAGATCCTTACCCTCCTCGAAGATCATCCCCACAGACTGGTAGCCCGGTCCCGGCAGATGCTCCGCACAGACCTTGGGCATCACCTGAAAGATCCAGTACGGGAAACCGGACTCGTGCTCTCCACCGGTGGAACCGTATTTGAAGTGCTCCTCGGCATCGGCGTAGACGACCGGTTCATCGCCGCCGAAACGCTGCATGAGGTACAACGCGAAGATCAGCAGCAGGATGGTGGGCGCAATCAGCAGCACGAGCAGCACGCGCATCCACCTGCGGGCCGGGCGTGATGCTTCGAAATCACTCGATCCATTGCGGTGTCGTGCCACGGCACCTCCTCCTGACTAGTTTTGGCTATCTATCCTGGTTAATCACGAGCCCGCCGGCAGACACGGACGCAAATTCTCATAGCCGTCCGCAAGCAGCCGCTGCAGATCGGGATCACCACCGGTTTCCTGGCGCAGGATGTCTGCGGCGGCGGCTTTCAGCGCCTGCACCATCTCCGGCTTGGGGCCGTACTCACGGTCCGGCGGCATGCCGTCGTGAGCGGCACGCGGCGGAGGCATCGGCACCTTCTCGCGCTTTTCGGGTGCGATCCCCCACATGCTCACCCGTACATACATGCGCTGCGCGCATGAGGTCAAAGCTTCGCGCACGCGCCTGCCATCGCCATGCAAAAAATTGGGCGGCGCACGCTCAGGTGTACCATGGCACGCAACGCAGGCCTTCTGGAACGGGTCCGCGATCTGCGGAACGTCGCCTCCCGTGCCGGCATCGGCGTCCTCCTCAGCGGCGGGCAAACTTTCCCCATGCGTGCAACACCACGCCTGCGCAGACATGCCGAGTGCCGCGGCGAGGTCGGCCATGACATCGGCACGGGCCAACGAAGGCGTCGAAAGCAACGCGCTGTCCGCACTTGCGCTAGCGATCGCCTGCCGCAGCGGTGCGAAATCTTCGTTTACCACAATGGTCGCTTCGCCCTCGCTGCCTTGCCAGCGCAGGTCGATGCGTTCTATCGCATCGCCGGAGGCGAGCCGCGCACGCCGGCTCTCGATCGAAGGCACGAAGGTGAGAACACTTGCGCTTCCCGCGCGTTTGAGCAGACCTTGCGACACGTTAAGCAGGCGCAGCGTCGGCTCGCCTTTGACCGTGAGGGAGGCAAGCTCGCCCGAATCGACATGCGCGCCTTTCAGCGCGATACGCCCCTCGAGCCGCACTCCACTTCCAGTATTCGCGTGGCATTGGAAGCGCACGTCTGCGTCAGCCAGGCTGACCTCGCATTTCGCGGTGAAGGTACGAGACGGAGCATGTGCCGCTCGCGCACTTTGCGCAAGGTGCTCGTCCAGCATCTTCATGTCCTGCTCGCTGAAGATCTGCGCCAGTCCGGCAACCAGCCGGCGCGCCGTCTGTTCACCATCGGCGACCCAGACGTCGAGCGGGGCTCGCACGGCGAGCGGCTCGAAGCGCGCCGCCACAGACGTCATGGCGACGCCGGTCGCGCCAGCACGGTAGCCGAATGGATCGCGATTGGGGATTTCGGAGTTGGGGATCGCCATCCCGTTCGGCCAACTCGCGGCTGCGGTCTTTGCCAGTGTCGCGAGCAGTCTACCGCGCACGACGGGATCGTCCGCATCGAACGCGCGCTCGCCGCTCAGGCGATACTGCAGCGCTGCGATCAGCGCGGCGCGCCGGCAGGCCATGGCCTGTTGCACGTCGCCGCCGCAGCCCTCACGCCACAGCGCCTGATAGACCGCGAGCAGGTTGGCGCGGTGAACGGCGCCATCGATCGCATTCGGCGTTTCGATGTCGCGGCGCGCGGGGAATCCATAGAACGTCGCCTTCACCGCCGCGAGACGCTGCGCCACGGCCGGGTTGGCATTGGTTTCGTCCCACTGCTGGCGTGAAAACAGCGGCGCCAGATTCTGATGGCATGCGGTACAGACGTTCCGATTCGCATACACGATGCGCGGCGTGCCACCTGGACGATAATCCTTCACGACCTGGAATTCGAAGCGCGCGGCCGCCTCGTTGTAGCTGATCACTTCGAGCAGATCGGATTTCTCCTGATAGCCGATGTAGAGCCGATCCTTGAGCAGCATGCCGGTGTCGCCTTCGCCGTCCACCGCAATCACGACCCGCGGGTAGGCGAAAAAGTCCGGGGCGGCGGCGATCCGTTGCAGCGAGCGCCCGAGCGGAATCAAGATTTGCTTGACACAAGCGGGTATCCGATTGGCGCACCCGGCGCGTTGCTCCACTTTGCGCACCAGGGCATCGAATGGAAACGGAATGTCGTAGGCGAGCTTGCCGCCGACCGGCTTCGCCATCGCGAAATCGAACAGCGAGCGCCCGGCAGGCGGCAGATTAACGCCGACTTGCGTCGGGTCCACCACCCAATGCGGTTGTGGGCCCGAGGGAAGGACTGCAGCCGACGGCACCTCTACAAAGTCCTCCTCATGCGCCGCGTTCAGAAAGTACGGAGCGCGGTCGATCAACACCCAGCCGCCGATGAATGCGGCGAGCGCAGCCAGTAGCAAGGATCCAAGCGGCGGCCTCAGGAGAGCGTGGGTGCAAGGCCCTTCAGTTCGCAGCCGTCTGCACGTTACGGCTCTGCGTGCCAGGCCAGCAGTCTTCCTTGATGTCTCCGGTCTTGGTGAACGCGGCACCATCGCGCTCGGCTGCTTCGGCGCTGTAGAGGGTGAAGTTCAGCAGGAACACCTTGCCGGTATACGCGCGGCCCAGGTAAAAGCCAGGCCGTACCATGCGGATCTCATCGCGCACCTGGAGACCGTTGCGGCTCGCCAGGTAATCGGGGCGCTGCCGGTAACCGGGCAGCTCGTCGCTGAAGAAGTAATCGATGATGATCGATTCACGTCGCGAGTCGAGCAGGCTCTGCCCGCAATACAGCTGCGCGGGGAACATGAGCCACTGCTCCTTGCCGTGCACAGTGATCTTGGGAATGGTGGACAGATCGCCGTCGATCAGCGGCTTCAACAGGCTCGTGTCCTCGATGCGATTGCGCAGCAGTCGATCGTTGCGATAGAACACCTTGCCCTTCCACAAAGCCGCGCCGAGCATCTCCAGCTTCACAGTCTTGAGCTCGGCCGCCAGCCCGGGCAACCCGCCGATGATCTCCGACACCCGCCGCTCGCCGCTCAGCCCTTTCGGAAAGAACAAGCCGCCGTCGTAAGGACCATCGGGGATCGGACCCGCGGTCAGGCGCGCATAGATCTGATCGATCTGCTCCTGATCGAAGCCTTTCAGATTGTCCGGCGTGAGCTTGTCGAGATCGCGAGGCGTGAGCGGGAATTCGTACTCGACCTGCGCAAAGTCCGGCTTGGTTTTGTAGTCTTCGCTGTAGGGTGCGAACTTGATCTCTGGTGTGCGGTTGAAGAGACTCTTGATCTGGTCGCACGCGCTCAAACTGAGCACTGCCGCGACCGCGATGCAGCCCGGTCTGAGATAGCGCTTGTGGTTCCGGCTTTGCATGAGTGGCCGCCTCGTTAAAGCGTTGCGAGAAATGCGATCAGCGCTTTCTTGTCGGCGTCCGACAGATCGGTGCCGAAGCGGTGGCCGCCGTTTTCCACGGTCGCCAGGCAAGAGCTGTACGCCTCCAGAATCTTCGGATACTTGTGCACGCTGTCGAGCATCTTCGCCGGATC
>JBGQKF010000056.1:0-13871 GCA_041499435.1 Gammaproteobacteria bacterium | reverse complement strand
GTTTGATTGGAAGGAGACACGCATGAAGACATCTGGACTGTTGGTGAGCGCCCTGGCGATCGCATTCGCGGCTTTCGCCGGCGTTGCGTATGCGCAAGATCCGGCCAAAGGCGAAACCAACTACAACAGGCGTCAAGTCGACGACAACATCCTCACTTCGAGCAAGGGATTCGCAAAGGCCGAGCGCGAGATCGATGACACGCTCCCTTCTGGCAAGCCGCCTCGCAACTTCGACGAAGATGCAGTGAAGCCGGGCAAGAAACTGAACAAGTCCGGCCGCGCGGTGAACTCCGACAAGGTGAAGATCCGCAAAAAGCCGTTAGACGAATGAGCGCGCGGGCGAAGGCATCGCACCGTGACTTCTATTGCGCCTCAGGCAGGCCCCCGGTCACTGCCAATCGCTCCTTCTCACGCGTGATCTCGATCGAAAGCTCGTAGATCGCCATCACGTAATTGCGGCTGCGGTTGTATTGCAGGAGCGCGTAGAAGTTGTCGAAGCCGAACCAGTACTCGGCACCGCCAATCAGATCGAGCGAGAACAGGCTCGCGGCCAGCTCATCTGCCATCGGTGACAACGGACGCGCTCCGCGCAGGCGCCACTGCTCCAGGGTGAGCGAGGGCTTGAGCCCGATGTCGAGCAGGGTCTTCGGCTCGGCGCTCTCCACGCGCGCGGGCGCGACGATCGGCTGGCCTTCCTTCCAGCCGAAGTAGCGCAGGTAGCTCGCCACGCTGCCGATCACGTCCGAAGAATTGCTCCACAGGTCGATGTGGCCGTCGCCGTCGTAGTCCAGGCCATGGCGTCGATAGCTGCCCGGCATGAACTGGGCGAGCCCCATTGCGCCGGCAAAAGACCCCTTGACCGTGAGCGGGTCCCAGTTCTGCTCGCGGCACAGCAGCAGAAACTCCTCCAACTCACCGCGGAAGAAGTCGCCCCGAGCCGGCCAGTCGAATGCGAGCGTGGTGAGCGCATCGATCACCCGGTAGCCGCCGGTGTTGCGGCCATAGCGGGTTTCGATGCCGATCAGCGCCACGATCACCGCTTCCGGCACGCCGAACTCGCTGTGGGCGCGCTCCAGCACACCGGCATTTTCGGTCCAATACTTCACGCCGCCGCCGATGCGACCGGAATCGACGAAGAGCGGTTTGAACTCATACCAGGACTTGTTGGTGGAGGGCGCTCCGATCGCTTTGACCACGCCCTGGCTCATCTGCACCTGCGCGAACAAGGCGCGCAAAGCGTGGATGTCGAAGCCATGGGTATACGCCATCTGCGCGATGAACTTCTCCAGCGGAGCACGCAGCGGCCGGTAGTCGTTGGGCGGCGTCTGGGCATCGGAGCGCACGACACAACACAGCGCCAGCGCACAGCAGGCGACGAAGTTGGAGGCGAGCCGCAGCGCCGCGCGGATCATGGCACCTGTTTGTCGATCAGAATTTTGATGTTGCTGGCGCCCGGCGTGATCGGCGCACTCGCTCCTTCGAGATCGCCGGAGGCAGGGATCGGGTTGCCCGACTTGGACACGCGCGCCGTCACGACCACGCGTGGAAACGCGGACAGCTCGAATCCAGGGCGCATGGCCATGCTGTCGTCGAGCTTGAACTCGAACGGCAGATCCTTCACCTGTACTTTGGCTACGGCAAGCGGCATCTGAGGTCCCCCGGCCGCACGGGCGAAGACGAACACGGTGTCGCGCGGCTGCGCCTGGCCTTGCAAGGAAGGGGCCAGCCGCACCACACCGCTCACGGCCTTCCCGCCTGCAGTTGCTTTGGGAGCAGCCGGAGCCTCGGCACTTTTTCCGTTCTGGCGCGCTTTCGCTTCCGCGATACCAGCGGCGAGCGCCCGACCCATCTCCGAGTCGGCGGGCACCTTCGCCGACAACCTCTGCCAGTAAGCGATCGCCTTGGCGTAGTCGCTGCTCGAGAAAGCCGCGGTGCCGGCCAGCGTCAGCACCCTGGGATCGTCCGGAGCGATCTTGAGCGCGCGCTCCAGCAGTGCCGTCGGCTCTCCGGACAGATCGCCGCCCTGCGCCAGACCGAGGGCTTCAGCATACTCCACCAGGATTTCGGCATCCTGAGGTCGCAGCTTGTTCGCGCGCGACAGAGCTTCGACCGCATCGGGATAGCGCTCCAGGGCCTTGTACGCGCGCCCGAGCATGGTCCAGCCGACCGGATCGTCGGGCTGTTGCTGCATGCGTGCAGCGAGCTTGTTGGTCATCGCCTGGAACTGCTCGACCGTCATGTTCGACGGATCGACAGCCCCGTGCGCGGGCGGATTCAATGCCTGCGGCGTGCCCAGGTGCCAGTAGAGCAGACCAGCGACCACGGGTACGGCAATGGCTACCAGCGCCGCAGCGCCGCGATTGGACCACTTCGTCGCGCGGGCTGAGGCCGCCGGTGTGCGCTCGACGTCGTCGAGCAGGCGTTGCTCCAGCTCAGCGCGGGACTGGGCGTACTGGTCTGCAGTGAGCACCCCGCTGGCGAGATCGCGTTCGAGCTCGGCGAACTGATCGCGATAGATAGAGAGATTCGCGGCGCGCTCGCTTGGGGCGCCGCCGCGCCGCGTACGCAGCAGCGGCAGGACCAGGAACGAAAGCGAAAGGACGACGAGCGCAGCAGCGAGCAACAGGAACAGCGTCATGGCGTCTCGTCGCGCAGGTCCTCGGCGAGCAGCGCCTGCGCCTGGCGATGCTGTTCGGGCGTGAATTGCGCGGTGTCGGTGCGCGCACGGCGGCGTTTCAGGTAGATCAACAGGGCTGCTGCCCCTGCAATCAACAGCACGAAGGGACCGAACCACAGCAACCATGTGCTCGACTTGACCGGCGGACGATACAGCACGAAATCACCGTAGCGCTGCGTGAGCCACGCCTTGATCTCCTCGTCGGTCTTGCCCGCACGCATCTGTTCGCGCACCTGATTGCGCAGATCGATCGCGAGGTCAGCACGGGAGTCGGCAAGAGTTTCGTTCTGGCAGACCAGGCAGCGCAGCTCGGAGGCAAGTCGCATCACGCGCTGCTCGAGTACCGGATCGTCGGCCAGCGGCGCGGCATCACGCGCTTGCGCTGCGGCTGCAAGAAGGATCAGCGCAACGCACGCAAGCCAGCGCATCACGATCCCTTCAGTTCCTGCACCAGAGGCAGGATCTTCTCGGCGAGCACTTCCTGAGTGACCGGACCGATGCGCTTGTAGCGGATCACGCCCGCCTTGTCGATCACGTACGTCTCCGGCACGCCGTACACGCCATAGTCGATGCCGACTCTGCCTTCGGGATCCGAGAGCGACATCGTGTAGGGATCGCCATGCTTGGCGAGCCACGCCAGCGCATCCGCGCGCTTATCTTTGTAGTTGAGGCCGTAGATAGGCACCACATTCTGACTGGCGAATTGCACCAGCACGGGATGCTCTTCCATGCAGGAGACGCACCACGAAGCCCAGACGTTGAGCAGCCAGACCTGACCTCGCAGGTCTTTTTCCGAGATCGCCTTCGCCGGCTGATCCAGGCGGGTGAGCTCGAACCCCGGCGCCGGTTTGCCGATGAGCGGCGATGGCACCTCGCGCGGATTGAGCGACAGCCCATGCCATAAGAAACCGACCAGCACCGCAAACAGCACCAGCGGCAGAATGAAACGCAGACTCTTCATCAGGCGCTTTGTGCTGCTGGCGTCGATGGCGCTACAGTGGCCGGCTGCTCGCGCTGAGCCAGCCGATAGCGGCGGTCGGTGATCGCGAGCACGCCACCCAGCGCCATCAGGAACGCGCCGCCCCAGATCCAGTCGACGAATGGCTTGTGATAGACGCGCACGACCCAGGCACCCCCGGGCAGCGGCTCGCCGAGCGAAACATAGAGATCGCGCGTGAGACCGGTATCGATGGCGGCCTCGGTCATCGGCATCTGCTGCACGTTGTAGAAACGCTTCTCGGGATACAGCGTAGCGACCTGGCTCTCCCCGCGCGTCACGCTGATAGTGCCGCGCGTGGCCTGGTAGTTCGGCCCCTGCACCGGCTTGAGACCATCGAGACGGAAGCGATAGCCCCCGGCCTCCACGGTGTCGCCGATATTCATGCGCACGTCTTTCTCGACCTCATAGGCGCGCACCAGCGTCACCCCGATGATGAACACGCCTACACCGAAGTGCGCGAGGAGCATGCCCCAATAGCCGCGCGGCAGTTGCCGCAGGACCGTGCCAGTCGGTGTGCCGCTGCGCGAGCGGAGCTGCTTTACGCGCTGCTGGAGATTCACGAAGCCCGAGGCGATCACCCAGATCGCCATCAGAATCCCGAGCGCCAGCAGCGGTGACCAGCGGCCCAGCGTGATCGGCAGCAGGACGGCCGTCGCCACCGCAACTGCAGCGGCCCACTTCAAGCGCACCAGCAGCGATGGGAACTCAGCGCGCTTCCAGCGGCTCAGCGGCCCGATGCCCATGAGAAACAATGCAGGGGTCATCAGCGGCACGAACACCGCGTCGAAGTACGGTGGACCGACGGAGATCTTGCCTAAGCCCAGCGCGTCGAGAAACAGCGGGTAGAGCGTCCCGAGCAGCACGGCGGCAGCCGCTACCAGGAGCAGCACGTTGTTCACGAGCAGTGCGGATTCACGCGAGACGAGGCCGAACGCCCCGCCCAGCCCGACCTTCGGTGCGCGCCACGCGAACAACGCGAGCGATGCGCCGATCACCAGCGCAAGAAAGCTGAGGATGAAGATGCCGCGCGCGGGATCGGTTGCAAATGCATGCACCGAGGTGAGCACGCCCGAGCGCACCAGGAACGTGCCGAGCAGGCTCAGGCTGAACGCGATGATCGCCAGCAGCACGGTCCAGATCTTGAAGCCACCGCGCTTCTCGGTAACGGCAAGCGAATGCAGCAGTGCGGTGCCGACCAGCCACGGCATGAAGGAAGCGTTCTCCACCGGATCCCAGAACCACCAGCCGCCCCAGCCGAGCTCGTAGTACGCCCAGCCGCTGCCCAGAGCGATGCCGACGGTGAGGAACGCCCAGGCCATCGTCGTCCACGGTCGCGACCAGCGCGCCCATGTCGCATCCAGGCGTCCGCCCATCAGCGCAGCGATGGCAAATGCGAAGGCCACCGAGAAGCCCACGTAACCCATGTAGAGCATCGGCGGATGAATCACCATACCGGGGTCTTGTAGCAGCGGATTCAAGTCACGGCCATCGACCGCCGCCGGCAGCAACCGTTGAAACGGATTGGACGTGAACAGCATGAACAGCAGGAAGCCGATGCTGATCATGGCCATCACCGACAGAATGCGCGCCACCATCTCGCGCGGCAGGTGGCGACTGAAGGCGCTCACCGCCGACATCCACACTGTGAGCATCAGCACCCAGAGCAGAAGCGAGCCTTCATGACTGCCCCACGTCGCCGCGAAGCGATAATGTGCCGGCAGATGCGAGTTGGAGTTGGTGGCGACGTTGAGCACGGAGAAATCATTCGACACGAACGACCAGGCGAGGCAACCGAAGGCGAGTGCCACGAAGACGAACTGACCCGCGGCGGCAGGGCGCGCCAGCTCCATCCAGGACACCTCGCCGCGAAACGAGCCGACGAGCGGCAGCAGCGCCTGCACCGTGGCGATGCACAGTGCGACGATGAGAGCGAAGTGTCCGAGCTCGGGAATCATTTTTGTACGTGAAGGGTGAAGAGTGAAGCGTGAAGAGGAACAAGCTTACACCGGCTGTCGCGATACTGCTGCTCGGGTGCATTCATTTGCCGGCTGCCTTGGGCTCCACCAGCGTTTTCTTCGACTCCTGCATCGCCTTGTGCGCCTTCTCTACCGCGTCGGCAGCCTGCGGCGGCATGTAATTCTCGTCGTGCTTGGCGAGCACCTCTTTGGCGTGGAACACGCCATCGGCGGTGAGCGTGCCCTGCGCGACCACACCCTTGCCCTCCTTGAACAGGTCGGGAAGGATGCCGGTGAACAGCACCGGAATACTGTTCGCGGTGTCGGTCACCACGAAACGCACGGTGACCCCGTCCGGCTGACGCTGCAGGCTGCCCTGCTCCACCAGTCCGCCGATGCGAAAGCTGCGGTTGGCCGGCGCCTCGTGCGCGGCCACCTGGCTCGGGCTGAAAAAGAACACCAGATTGCTCTGAAAGGCGTTCAGGATCAGCGCCGCGGCGGCGCCCAGTGCCGCGAGGCCGGCGGCGATCAGCGCCAGGCGCTTGTGTCTGGTTTTCATGGCTGCCGGACGGATTGCTGAGCGTTCAGACCCGGGCGAGCCTGCAGAGTTCGAACGCGGTGCACGAGCCACCACACCTCGCCCGCGATGCACACGGCGGCCACCGCATACGAGCCCCACACGTAAAACGCGTAGCCACCCATGGCGAAAAACTCTGCTGCGCTGTTCCAGCTCATGATGGCGCTCCCGCCGCGAGCCCATCCGGGGCCTGCTCACGCTCAGCGATGAGGATGCGCACACGCAGAAGGCTGGCGCCGATCGCGTACATCCATGCAGAGAGCGACATGACCAGCATGCCGATCAGCATGATCGACGCCATCGACGCCGAGCGCGTCATGCTCACCGATGCGCCCTGGTGCAGTGTGTTCCACCACTGGACCGAAAAATAGATGATCGGAACGTTGATCGCCCCCACCAGGGCCAGCAGCGCAGCCCCACGATCGGCTCGTCGCACATCTTCGATCGCCGCGTGCAGCGCCATGAAGCCGATGTAGAGGAACAGCAGGATCAGCTCGGAGGTGAGACGCGCATCCCAGACCCACCACGTGCCCCAGGTCGGTTTGCCCCATAACGATCCGGTCCACAATGCGATGAAAGTGAACAGCGCGCCGGTGGGTGCCAGCGCAAGCGCCATCATGAATGACACCCGCGTATTCATCGCGAATCCGACTGCGCACCAGAACGCCATCACCAGGTAGACGAACATCGACATCCACGCGGCCGGCACGTGAATGAAGATGATCCGATAGGCATTGCCCTGCTGGAAATCACTCGGCGCCAGCAACAGCCCGATGTACAGCCCCACCAGGGCGAGCACGCCAGCGAGGCCGAGGAACCACGGTGCAAGTTTCCCAGCCAGCGGATAGAACGTCTGCGGCGAGGAGTATTTCCAGATGTTGATCGCCATGCGGTTGTGCGTCTTTCGAAGATCCAGTGTCTAAAAGTTTCGCTACTCCAACGCTATGCGGACTGCGGCGGCCGAGGCCAAGGGTCCGAGCACCAGCGCAATCAGCAGACAGGCTCCCAGCAACGACAGATGCGCCGCCGACGGCATCCCCTCGGCAGTCGCGGTCACTGCGCCCGCACCGAATATCAGGACCGGGATGTAGAGCGGCAGCACCAGCAGCGCCAGCAACGCGCCGCCGCCGCGGACACCCAGCGTAAGCGCTGCACCGATGGAGCCGATCAGGCTCAGGCACGGGGTGCCCAGCAGCAGCGAGACGACCATCACGCCCAAGGCGCTGGCCGGCACGTCGAACTGCAAGCATAGCAGCGGCGCAATCAGCACCAGCGGCAGGCCCGTCACCAGCCAATGCGCCAGCACTTTGGCGCCGATCAGCACCACCAGCGGCTGCGGGCTCAACACGAGCTGCTCCAGGGTTCCATCGGCATGGTCCCAGACGTACAGCCGCGTGAGCGCCAGCATGGACGCCAGCAGCGCCGCGACCCAGACCACGCCGGGGGCAATGGTGCGCAACGTCTCGGGTTGCGCGCCGATTCCCAGCGGAAACAGGCTCACTACGATCACGAAGAAAAAAAACGTGGTCAGCACATCGGCGCGGCGGCGCAGCGCCAGCAGCAGATCGCGCTGTACCAGCGTGCCGAACAGGCCCGCCAGCGTGAGCTCACTCATGCGTCGAGCCGCAAGCGCGTGACCTGCGCCGCGCCAAAGTCCACCTCCTGATGGGTCGTGATCACCACGCACCCGCCGCGGCGCAGATGGTGAGCGAGGTGTTTCTGCACCAGCTGTGTTGCTTCGGGGTCGAGCGCAGTGAACGGTTCATCCAGGATCCACAGCGGCTTGGCGGACGACAGCGCCAGCCGGGCGAGCGCCACACGGCGCCGCTGGCCTTGCGACAACGCGCGCGCCATGACATCGATCCGTTCGCGCAGTCCGAATTCGGTCAGTACGCCGCGCGCCTGTTCCACGCCAACGCCGATGCCTGCCTGGGCGAGAGCGAAGCGCAGATTTTCGCAGGCTGTGAGGTCGTCCTTCACCGCGGGGTCATGACCTGCGTACAACAACTCGGCGTTGTACTGCTCGCGCGAACTTCGCACTTCTTGCGTACGCCAGAGCACACTGCCCGATTCCGGGCGCATCAAGCCGCACAGCAGGCGCAGGAGGCTCGTCTTGCCGCTGCCGTTGCGCCCCTGCACCCAGAGCATCTCGCCCGGACCCACTGTGAACGAGAGCTGCTGGAACAGACACCGTCGGCCGCGTATGCACTCCAGCTCGATCGCCTGCAGCCGACGCTCATTGTGATTCACGCGTGCCTGCAAAAAGGATGGGAGTATACCGGAGGCAGCCATCTCCGGCCGCGACGTTCAGGGCTGATGGAATCAGGTGAAGGAAGTGAAGGAGGTGAGCCCCCTCTCCCCGTCCCTCTCCCCCAGTAAAGGGGGAGAGGGGGGGTTTTAGGCATGCGAGCATAGCGGGTTGAGGTGAAGGTGGGAGTGGCGTCGGATAAAGAAAGCGCAAGCGCACGCGCTCTCTCCTGCAATCGAGGCTTTTCGTCCTCAACGGGAGGCTTCGCTCACCTCCTTCACCTCCTTCACGTCTTTCACGCAGCAGTCCGCCACAAGCGGACTGAAGCTACTGGCCCGCAAAATCCTTGGCGACCTTGAAGCATTTCTCCTTCAGCGAAGCGAGCAGCTTGTTCCACGACTCGCGAAACGCCGTGACCCCCTCGGTCTCTAGTTCCTGCGTGACCGCCTCGAGGTCGATGCCCACCCCTCGCAGCGCATCCAGATCGCGCCGCGCGACGTCCGCATCGGTTTCGAGAGAGTGGCGCGCTTCGCCGTGATACAGAAATGCATCGAGCGTCTCCGGCGGGAGAGTATTCACCGTGTCCCGTCCGATCAGTTGCTCAACGTACAGCACGTCGCTGTAGCGGCGGTCCTTGGTGCTGGTGCTCGCCCAGAGCGGACGTTGGGGCCGGGCGCCGCGCTTGATTTGCTCAGCGATCTCCGGTTGCGCAAGCAACGCACGAAACCGCTGATAGGCTTCCTTGGCGTTCGCGATGGCAATGCGTCCGCGCAGTCGCAGTGCCTCCGGGGTGCCAAGGGCATCGATCTTCTTGTCGACTTTGCTGTCCACGCGGCTCACGAAGAAAGAGGCCACGGACGCGATCTTCTCGGGACGCGGATTACGGGAAAGGCCGCGGGCCCACGCACGCACTACCTCTTCGTAGCGGGTCACCGAGAACAGCAGCGTCACATTGATGCTGATACCCTCGGCGGTGAGACGCTCGAACGCACGCACGCCTTCCGCAGTGCCGGGCACTTTGATCATTACGTTAGGACGACTGACGGCCTGATGCAGCCGGTGCGCCGTGCTCACCGTGCGCTCGACGCTGAAGGCGAGATCCGGGGGCACTTCCAGACTCACGTACCCATCGCGGCCTTGCGTGCGCTCGTACACGGGACGCAAAACGTCCGCCGCCATCTGCACATCGGTGATCATCAAAGCTTCGCACACGCCGGTCTCGTCGATGTCGTGATTCTGCTCGAGCAGCTCGCGTATGGTTTCGTCATAGTCGCGCCCGCCGCCGATGGCTTTGTGGAAGATCGTCGGATTGGTGGTGACTCCGGTGAGACCACCATCGACCAGACGCTGGAGGCCACCGTCCGCGACGAGATTGCGATCGATGAAATCGAGCCAGACGGATTGTCCCAGACGGGCCAGGTCGTGCAGAGAAGCCATGAGGTCACCTCCTCGGTGGGTGGACGAGCGCGGCGCGAGATCGCCAGGTAGCAGCTTATAACAATATTGTTGTGAATCGCGGCGGGAAGTTCAACAGCGCGTTGAGCAGGGGCAAGCAATCCTAACTGGATCAAGCAACTGGGACTTAAGCGGGTGTTAAGAGGCCCTCGCCATGATTACCGTCCGGTTGAAATGCGGACAGCGCGCCCCGCGCAAGCGAGGCGATCGAAAACCGCGAACGTGGTAGCCTGACGTGCGCAAACCTTTGCCTTGCTTGTGCGGAATCAATGCGTGATATGGCAAAGAAGGTGGGACAACAAAACGCGGCGCTCGGTAAGGAGGGCGAGCGTTTTGTTGCGGCGTAGACTAACCTTCAGGTTATGTCGAAGCCAATCGAACCCACGCCGAGTGGGTTCGAAGACCACTCGAACAAGCCAATTGGCTGCAGTGCAGCCAATTGGCGGAGAGGGTGGGATTCGAACCCACGGTCCCCCGTAAGAGGGACAACAGATTTCGAGTCTGCCCCGTTCGACCACTCCGGCACCTCTCCGCTGGCATGCTATTTTACATGGAAGTGAACCCGATCTCCGCACGTGTTATCAAACAAATGCGGCGCCGTTTCTCAGCGGCCTCGTTCTTGCTTCCATATTCAGTCAATGTCGCTCGCAACCGCGTGAGGATATGCGCCGGTTCTACTCGATTCTGATCACACTGCCGCTCGTCTTCGACCCCGGCGTGGTGACGCAGCGCCCTGTGCTGCCGGTTTCGAAGACCGGCGAGCTGGTGGTGCTGACGCGCAACTCCGCGGCGACACGCTACATCGACTCGCAAGGACAATACGCCGGCCTCGAGTACGAGCTGGTGGAGATGTTCGCGCGCGAGCAGGGTTATCGCGTGCGCTACCTCGATCGTCAGCCGTTCTATCAAGTCCTCCCCGCGCTCGCGCAAAACCACGCGCACCTGGCTGCAGCCGGGGTCGCAATCACCGCACGGCGACTGGACCGCTACTTGTTCGGCCCCTCGTATCAGCTCGCGCAGCCTGTGGTCGCTTACAACACCGACAACGAAGCGCCGCATGATCTGCGCGATCTCGAAGGCAAGCGACTGGTGGTCGTGAAAGGCAGCAGCGCAGTGGATGAACTACAGCGCCTGCGTCGCCGCAATCCGCGGCTCAACTGGACCGAGATTGCGGAGCACGACAGCGAAGGTCTGCTGAGCCGGCTGTCGGAAGGCAAGGTTGACTATGTGGTGGCCGACGCGCACGTCCTTGATGTGGACCGGCATCTGTATCCGAATATCGCGCGTGGCTTCGCGCTCGGCGACCAGGAGGCGCTCGCCTGGGCCTTCCCGAAGAACGTTGATCCTGAGCTGTACCACCGCGCGCAAGAGTTCTTCATGCGCATCACGTACGACGGCACCCTGCGTCAGCTGCTGGAACGCTACTACGGTCACGTCAATCGACTCGATAACGTCGACGTCGCCAACTTTCTCGAGCGCCGACAATCGGTCCTGCCGCGCTATCGCGCCGCATTCAAGGAAGCGCAGGAGATCACGGGTATCGACTGGCGCATGCTCGCTGCCCTCGGTTTTCAGGAGTCCCACTGGGACCCGCTCGCGACCTCGCCTACCGGCGTGCGCGGCCTCATGATGTTGACATCAGATACCGCAGACCGCATGCAGCTCAGCGACCGGCTGAACCCGCGTGAGAGCATCCTGGCAGGGGCGCAATACCTGCAGGAGCTGAAGGACGCGCTGCCTCCGCGCATCGTCGATCCCGACCGGACCTGGTTCGCGCTCGCCGCTTACAACATCGGCTTGGGCCATGTCGAAGATGCGCGGGTTTTGACGCAGCGGCGCGGCGGCAATCCCAATGTCTGGGTAGACGTCAAGAAGTCTCTGCCGATGTTGTCTCGCTATGAGTACTACGGCTCGCTCAAGCACGGCTACTGCCGCGGCGGCGAAGCCTTGGTGTTGACTGAGAACATCCGTAACTATTTCGACATCCTCGCGCGCACGGAAGAGCCCCACGCGCCAGGCTTTGCAGGCTTGCTGGCGGGTGAAACGCGAGTGCCAGCGCCGGTTCCACCAGCGAGTGCCCGCGCAACGCGTGTGAAAGACACGATCAGGCCATCCGCTGCACCCGCACGTTGATGTGCCGGCGCTAAGCGCCGCGCACATGCTGAGAAGTTAGCCTCCGCCGAAATGACCAGCGGCCTGCTTGCTGATGACGCTATTTCCACCCATATACGACCGCAGCACATTCGGAATCTCGATCGATCCATCAGGCCGCTGGTAATTTTCCAAGATCGCGACTAGCGTGCGTCCTACCGCCAGCCCCGATCCGTTGAGCGTATGCACGAGCTCGGGTTTGGCTTTTGCGTTGCGGAAGCGGGCCTGCATACGGCGCGCTTGAAACGCTTCGAAGTTGCTGCACGAGGAAATCTCGCGGTAAGTGCCTTGCCCGGGCAGCCACACCTCCAGGTCATAGGTCTTGGCGGAGGCAAAGCTCATATCGCCGGCACACAGCGCCACCGTCCGATAGGGCAGCTCCAGCCGCTGCAGAATGCTTTCGGCATGCGACGTCAACGCCTCCAGCGCTTCGTAGGAGCGCTCCGGATGCGCGATCTGCACCAGCTCCACTTTGTCGAACTGATGCTGTCGGATCATGCCGCGCGTGTCCTTGCCATAGGAGCCCGCTTCGCTGCGAAAGCACGGCGAGTGGCACACCATCTTCAGTGGCAGCTGCTCGAGCGGGATGATCTCGTCGCGCACGATATTGGTCACCGGCACCTCGGCGGTCGGGATCAAGTACAGCTTTTCGGCATCTGGCCGCGGTACCGAGAACGAATCTTCCTCGAACTTCGGCAGCTGTCCGGTGCCTCGCATGCTGGCGGCATTGACCAGATACGGCGCGTAGATCTCGGTATAGCCGTACTCGGCCGTATGCACGTCGAGCATAAACTGAGCGATAGAGCGATGCAGCCGGGCGAGCGGTCCACGCATCAGCGAGAAGCGTGCGCCGGCGATCTTGGTAGCCGCCTCGAAGTCCAGCATGCCGAGATGCGCGCCGAGGTCGACGTGATCCTTAACCGGAAAATCGAACTCGCGCGGCTCGCCCACACGCCTCACCTCGACATTCTCGTCGGCGGAGAGCCCGCTCGGAACCGATGCGTGCGGGAGGTTCGGCAGTGTCAGCAGAAATGCTTCGAGCCGCGACTGGATCTCCGCCAGTTGCTTCTCCGAGATGGCGAGCGTTTCCTTATAGCGCTCGGCAGTCTGCAGCAGGGCAGAGGCATCCTGCCCCTTGCCCTTGGCCTGGCCGATCTCCTTGGAAAGTTTGTTCTGCGCGGCCTGCGTGTCCTGCACCACGGTCTGGACTTGCTTGCGGCTCTTCTCCAGCGCGGTGAATTGATCCCAGTCGATCGTGCCCCCGCGCTCGGCGAGACGGGTGGCGACCATCGACAAATCTTTACGAAGCAATTGTATGTCTAGCATGGGGCGATATTAAACCATCGGGCGTTCAGGTTTTCTTACCCTTCCGATCGAGCTCGCGCAACTGCTCTAAGCGCTCGCCGATGCGGGCTTCGAGCCCGCGCGGTGTCGGCTCGTAGAAATTCGGTGGGGACATTCCCTCGGGGAAATACCGCTCGCCCGCCGCATAAGCGCCCGGCTCGTCATGCGCATACCGATAGGCATGCCCGTAGCCGAGCTCCTTCATCAGCCGCGTAGGCGCGTTACGCAGATGGATCGGCACAGGACGGGAGCCATCCTGCGCCACGAACGCACGCGCCGTGTTGTAGGCGACGTACGCCGCATTGCTCTTCGGTGCGGCGGCGAGATACAGCGTGCATTCCGCCAGCGCAAGCTCACCCTCTGGCGTCCCCAACCGCTCGTACGTCTCGCACGCATCCAGCGCGAGGCGCAGCGCGCGCGGGTCCGCAAGGCCGATATCCTCGACCGCCATGCGCACCAGCCGG
>JBGQKF010000055.1:0-13919 GCA_041499435.1 Gammaproteobacteria bacterium | reverse complement strand
GGACGAGTAACATGCGAGACAAGATGCGCCACAGCACGGCTGCACCAGGAACGATATGTCTCTGCAACCCAAGACCCGCTACACCATACCGGAGTATCTCGAGCTCGAAGCCGCTACGCCCCAGAAGCACGAATACCTCGGCGGCGAGATATTCGCAATGGGTGGTGCGAGCGAGGCCCACAACCTGATCGTCGGCAATGTGTTGAGTGGCTTGCACCAGCAGTTACGCGGCAAGCCCTGCCGCGTTTACCCCAGCGATCTCCGGGTCAAGGTATCGTCCACGGGTCTTTATACCTACCCCGACGTGACCGTAGTGTGCGGGAAACCGGAGCTCGAGCAACCCGGAGAAACCTTACTCAACCCCAATGTACTCATCGAAGTGCTGTCCGAGTCCAGCGAAGCATATGACCGCGGCAAGAAGTTCGAGCAATACCGCACGCTTGCTTCGCTGTCCGACTATCTCCTGATTGCGCAGGACAAGCCGCTGGTCGAGCACTACAGTCGACAAAGTGGCGGGCGCTGGCTGCTCGTCGCGGCGAATACGCTCGCGGAGCATATAGAGATCGGCTCGATTGGCTGCAGCCTGGCGTTGGCAGAGGTTTATCTCAATGTCGACGGCATCGCTCGCCCGGCACGGGCTTGATTCGGCCGCGGCTTGTAGACTCACCGCAATAAACGCCGATCGAACGCAAAGCGCTCCAGCGACTGAACTTTCACTTTGGGAAACGCTGGATGTGCCGGGTTGATCAGTAGATTGCGCTCGGCAGGCAGCACCACTGACGGAACCAGCAGAGCAACCGAAGGCTGCTCTGCGATCCACCGATCGCCGAAGCGGCGGCCATCGCTGCCAAATGGAAGCGCGTTCCAATCCGTCGGAAGGTCGGTTGCCTCCAGCACGAGATCATCCGGCACTTCGATCGGGACAAGAACCGGATCGACGGGAACCGTGTCCTGGGTCACGTGCACCAGCATTTCGAGCACCGCCAGCGGACGACTCGTCGAAGCGTACGCCACGCGCACACCGGGTGAGTTCCAGCGATTACCGACGAGCGCAGCGCCGTAGCCCGAGAGCGGTGCTGCAGTGTGAACGGCGCGTGTGAGCCGCCACACGCGCATCAGGCGTAATCGCCGAAGTCGATGCGAACCAGCTCGTCGGAAACAGTCTTGACGCCAGCATCCGAGTCCAGCACAGCAAGCGGCTCCACGTTTTCCAGCGCGGGATGCGGCGTGTTCAACCACCGCGCCACCTTCTGCTCGGAACCGAAGATCCGCATCGCCTCTTCGACCACTCGCGCTATCCGCAGCAGGCGGTCCGCTTCCGCCGGCTCCAAGTACCCCTGAACCTTGCGGCGCGCCGCAGTGCGCCTCGATAAGCCAACCAACGAAAGCAGCCGAGCGGGCTCGACCTGCACTTTGTCCGCTAACGTGTACACCGACGCGAATGGAACCAATCCGGGCCGCAGCTCGACCAGCACGGAGGTATCGTTGTCCGCTCCCCGCGCTTGCCGCTTCGCGCGGTATTTCGCCTGCTCTTCGCGCACGCTGACGCCGATGATCTTCAGCGTGGAGGCGTAGGCTTTCATACGCAACTTTGCTGCTGCTCTGCCATTTGGCAAATATACTACGTCATATGGCGATCGGCAAGAATAGGCGTAGTTCTTAGCGTGTCCAGTAGACCAAAGAGGGTCCGGCAACCGCCGCGACGCAGCTATGTTTGCCGGGTTGATCTGCGAACGAACGTTGGAAGACGCAAGAAGGGGCGCCTGCGGAAACGCGGCGCGCCTCACACCTTCAGCGGCTTGAACCGGATGCGCTTGGGTTTCGCGGCTTCTTCGCCCAACCGCTTCTTCTTGTCGGCCTCATACTCCTGATAGTTGCCGTTGAAGAACACGACCTGCGAATCGCCTTCGAAAGCGAGCATATGACTCGCGATACGGTCCAGAAACCAGCGATCGTGCGAGATCACCAGCACGCAGCCGGCGAACTCCAGCAATGCGTCCTCCAAGGCACGCAGCGTCTCCACGTCGAGATCGTTGGAGGGCTCATCCAGCAACAGCACGTTGGCGCCCGCGATCAGCGTCTTGGCCAGATGCAGACGGCCGCGCTCGCCTCCGGATAAGTTGCCTACCAGTTTTTGCTGATCCGCACCCTTGAAGTTGAAGCGCCCGACGTAGGCGCGCGAAGGCATCTCGAACTTCCCGACGTTGATGATATCGAGCCCGTCGGACACGAACTCCCACACGCTCTTGTCGCCGGTCAGCGTTTCGCGCGATTGATCGACGTGGGCCAGCTTCACGGTTGGGCCGGTCGCGATCTCGCCGCTGTCGGGCTTCTCCTTGCCCGAGATCATGCGAAACAGCGTCGACTTGCCGGCGCCGTTCGGGCCGATGATCCCGACGATGGCCCCAGGCGGAATCTTGAAGCTCAACTGGTCGATCAAAAGCCGATCGCCGTAGCCCTTGCTCACGTTCTTGAACTCGATCACGCTGTCGCCAAGACGCTCGGCCACCGGAATGAAGATTTCCTGCGTCTCGTTGCGCTTCTGCGCCTCAAACGAGCTCAGCTCCTCGAAGCGCGCGATACGCGCCTTGCTCTTGGCCTGCCGCGCCTTCGGATTGGAGCGCACCCACTCCAGCTCCTTCTGCATGGCCTTGATGCGCGCGGACTCCTGCTTGGCCTCGATCTCGAGCCGCTGCTCTTTTTGCTCCAGCCACGAGCTGTAGTTTCCTTTCCATGGGATACCATAGCCACGGTCGAGCTCGAGGATCCATTCGGCCGCGTTGTCGAGGAAGTAACGATCGTGCGTCACCGCGACCACCGTCCCGGGAAATTTCTGCAGGAATTGCTCCAGCCAGTCGACGCTTTCGGCATCGAGATGGTTGGTCGGCTCATCCAACAGCAGCATGTCCGGCTTGGACAGCAGCAATCGGCACAGCGCGACGCGACGCTTCTCCCCGCCCGACAGATTGCCGATTGCGGCCTCCCACGGCGGCAGACGCAGCGCATCGGCGGCGATCTCGAGCTGATGCTCCACATCGCTGCCGCTGGCAGCCAGAATCGCCTCGTACTTGGCCTGCTCGGTGGCGAGCTTGTCGAAGTCGGCGTCCGGCTCCGCATACGCCGCATAGATCTCGTCGAGTCTGGTCTTGGCTTCGAGAATCTCGCCCAGGCCGCCTTCGACCGCCTGGCGTACTGTCTGCTGCGCATCGAGCTCGGGCTCCTGCGGCAGAAAGCCAATGCGCATGTTCGGCATCGGTACAGCTTCGCCCTCGTAATCTTTGTCTACGCCGGCCATGATGCGCAGCAGGCTGGATTTGCCCGAGCCGTTCAAGCCGAGCACACCGATCTTCGCGCCGGGGAAGAACGACAACGAAATATCTTTGAGAATGACGCGCTTGGGCGGGACGATCTTGCCCACGCGATGCATCGTGAAAACGTATTGAGCCATGTGTGTGCGCGGCTCTGGTGGAACGGGCCGCGGCTGCGAAGAAGAGTTGGGGAAGGGCGCAATTATACAGCCGCGCCAGGGGTAGCATGGACGGTGCTTGACCGGCAGGCGCCAAGGCCAGCATGCTTGCCATTCTTCGCAGCATTTATTTCGACGACATGAAACAACCGCTCAGTATCTGGCAGTGGCGGGAGCGCGCGCGCGGCCGGCTGCCACGCCTGGTGTTCGACTACCTCGACGGCGGGGCGGAGGACGAACGCTGCCTGCGGCGCAACCGCGCGGCACTGGAAGCGCTGGAGCTGCGTCCGGCGGTGCTCAAGGATGTATCCAGCATCGATCTGTCGGTGGAGATTTTCGGTCAGCGTTTCGAGCTGCCCGTAGCTATCACGCCGACCGGTTTCAACGGACTGTTCTGGCCCGACGGCGACGTCGCTCTCGCGCGCGCGGCAGCCGCATGCAAGATTCCGTTCGCGCTCTCCACACCCTCGAACGCGCGCCTCGAGCGTATTCCAGGTGAAGCCGGGGGAACACACTGGCTGCAACTGTATGTGATGAGCGATCGCTCTCTGGCGGAGCAGATGATGAGGCGCGCGCTGGCCTCGAGCTTCTCGGCACTGATCCTCACGGTGGATGTACCAGTGGGCGGTTATCGCGAGCGCGACCTGCGGAACGGCTTCAGGCTGCCGCTCAAGTACACCATGCCGATGATGCTCGACGTGGTGCGACGCCCTGGATGGTTGTTGAACCTCGCACGTACCGGCCTGCCGCAGCTCGTCAACTTGAGCGAATCGGAGTCGAAGCAGGCAAGCCTGCAGGCGCAAACCGCGCTGCTCAGCCGCACGATGGACCGTACGCTCGACTGGAACAGCATCGAATGGATTCGCCGCCACTGGCCGCGCCCGTTGCTGTTGAAGGGCGTGCTCGACCCTGAAGACGCGCGCCGTGCGCTAGATCATGGCTTCGATGGGATCGTCGTGTCCAACCATGGCGGGCGGCAGCTCGACAGCGCGCCGGCGACCATCGATGTGCTGCAGGAGATCGTAACGGCGGTGGGCGGCCGCGTCCCGGTGCTGGTCGACGGCGGCTTCCGGCGCGGCAGCGATATCGTGAAAGCACTGGCGCTCGGTGCGCGTGCTGTTTTGCTCGGTCGCACAACACTGTATGGGCTGGCTGCCGCTGGCGAGCCCGGCGTTGCCCAGGTGCTGGAGATGCTGCGCGCCGAAATCGAGCGCACCATGATCTTGATCGGAGCAGCGAGCGTACGCGATTTGAGCCCGGAGCAAGTGCGCGTGAGCCGCGCACATGGTCATGATGCCGGGTAGATTCTCTTCTCCGTCGACTTGGCGCCGTCAGGCATGTTCCGTGCATCGAGTGCCTGACCGAACGTGTGCAGTCATCGATGCAAGCTTTAGTTGCCTCATTCATTCGCGGCCTGAGCCGCCCGGCGGAGATCGTCATCGTCGTGATGATCTTCGCCGGATGGTTCATCTACGCCTCGATTCAGGCCGTACTCGCAGGCTTTCCCGCACCTGAGTTCGAAGATTCCGGGCTGTTGTCGCTGGCCGTCTTCGAGGTCGTCCTGTTCTGCTTTGCGTGGATGTTCCTGCGCGTGCGCGGCTGGCGTCTCAGCCACTTCAACATCCGGCTCACCTGGGTGGGCCTCTTCGCCGGCGCGCTGCTGTTCGCACTTTCCTTGCTCGCCGACGCTGTGATCTGGGATCTGTTTGCCGATCACAGCGCCGCCCGCGCCATCATCGAGGACATCGCACGCACCAAGGCGGCGACCATGCCGGTGGTGCTGCTCGTTTCGATGATCAACGGTACGTTCGAGGAATTCTTCCTGACCGGCTATCTGCTGAAGGCCCTGCGCCCGGCCGGTGCCAGCGCCGCGCTCGGCGTGAGCGCATTGGTGCGCATGACCTATCATCTCTATCAGGGGCCGCTCGGTGCGATCACCGTGATGACATTCGGCCTTCTGCTTACCGGCTTCTACTGGCGCTACCGGACGCTGTGGCCGGTGATCTCCGCACACATCATCACCGACTTCGCAGCTCTGATTTGAAACCCCGAGCGCTGTGAGCCGCGCTCACGCTCGGTGCTCCATTCTCGTCCAGGGTTCAGCCTTCGTTCAGCACCAGCCGCGTAACCTGTAGCGCATTCGCGAGAGCAGCGTTCAGCATCCGTTCAGCGCTGCTCTCGTAACCTGGTACGCAACCCGCAACTTCGAGCGAGGAAAGCGAACATGAAAAGCAAATGGATCATTGCGGTGATCGCAGCCGGCCTGCTCGGCGGATGTATCATCGTCCCCGAAGAACATGACCATCATCGGGGCTGGCACGATGGCGGCTCATACGGGTACCATCATGCGGAGCGCGAAGGATATCGATACGGCCATCGGGGGTGGTAGCAGGCGCGGACTGAGGGGCGAGGTGGCAGTGAGACCACGTCCCCCAACGCCCCATCCCCCTCTTCGCCCTTCCCTCTTCCCTCTTCACTCTTCACCTATTCACTTATTCACCTGTTCACTTATTCACCTGTTCACCTGTTCACCTGTTCACCTCCTCGCCCTTCACTCTTCACTCTTCACCTCTTCACCTGTTCACCTCTTCACCGCCGTCAAAACGGACTCCCCCCGGAAAACTTCGGCGCCCGCTTCTCACGATGCGACGCCGCGCCTTCGCGCACATCCGGTCCCGAGAACCCGAGCATCTCCAGGGCCAGTGACGTATCGAACGTCGGGCCCGCCATGCGCAGCCAGTTGTTGAGGCTGTACTTGGTCCAACGTATCGCCGATTGGGAGCCATGCAACAGACGCTGCGCCACCTCACGCGCCTTGTCCACCAGTTGTGCCTCTTCGACACAGAGCGATATGAGACCGATGCGCTCGGCCTCCTCGCCGCTCATCTCCTCGCACAGCAACAGGTAGTACTTCGCCTTCGCCATGCCGCACAACAGCGGCCACACGATCGCAGCGTGATCGCCTGCGGCCACGCCCAGCCGGGTGTGGCCATCGATGATGCGGGCATTGCGGGCGGCAATGGAGATATCGGCCAGCAGCCCAGTGACCAGGCCCGCGCCCACCGCGGGACCATGCATCGCCGAGATGACGATCTTCGAACAGTTGATCAGGTTGTAAACCAGATCGCGCGCCTCCCGCCAGACCCGCGCCCGCGTCTCGAAGTCCTGTGTCATCTCCTCCACGAGATCCAGGCTGCCGCCGCCGGAGAATCCTTTGCCCACGCCGCGAATGATGGCGACCGAAGTTTCGGGGTCGGCGTCGACGTCGCGCCAGATTTCGGCGAGCTCGCGATGCATCTGCGCGTCGGCGACGGCGAGCTTACCCTCACGTCCCATCACGATCTCGAGAATCCCCGGTTGTGGCCGCTCGAAGCCGAGACTCTGGTAGTGGCTGTAGCGCATGAGTCCATCTCCTTCTGAAGGTTGTTTGCGAAACGTTCCGGCATTCAGCATCGGTTCAGCACACCTTGCGTAATCTACGCTCAACCAGGCAGCCCCTGGGTTCACTTGAAAACGAGGAGCTCAACATGAAAACGAAACTGATCACAGTTGCACTCGGTGTGGCGATGCTCACCACCGGTACGCTCGCTATGGCCCACGACCAGGACGCGCGCCACGACGGCGATTGGCGCCGGCATGAATGGCGCGAACACGAATTCCGCGAGCATCACCAGCCGTACTGGCATCGCGACTTCTATCACTACCAACCGCGCGCGGAGCGCTACTCCGTGCCCGCACCGGATTGGCGCTATCGCTCGAGTTATCCCTATGGATACGAACACGACGGCGTCTCGATCATCTTACGCGGCCACTTCAATTGATTGCGATCGATTGACAGCGGCGAACTGAAAACGCTTCAAGGAGAGGACCATGAGCAAGACCGCAATCGCAGCAGCTGTGCTAGCCGCCGTGGGCATGCCGAGCGCCTTTGCCGGCCCCAATTTCGACGACTATGCGCGCGTCACCCAGGTGACACCGGAATATCAGCGGGTGAACAGCCCGCGGCAGGAATGTTATTCGGAGTACGTGCCGGAGCGCCAGAGTCATCGCGGCAGCTCGCTCGCCGGAACCATCATCGGCGGAGTGACCGGCGGTCTGTTGGGCGCCCAGGTGGGGGCCGGCAACGGCCGTGTAGCAGCTTCCGCCACCGGGGCCGCGATCGGCGCCATCGTGGGCGACCGCCTGGGATCGCGCGGCGATCATGACGAATACTATGAGCGTGAAGTGCGTCGCTGCCGCGACGTCGATAATATCGAAGACCGGCTCACCGGCTATCGGGTTGCATACGAGTATCAGGGCCGCAGCTATGTCACGATGCTGCCTTACGATCCAGGTCCGCGGGTGCCGGTGCACGTCGATGTGACGCCGATCAGTAATCCGGGCCCGGGCTATGGTCGCTGGCCGCGGTAACGATGCCGAGGTGAGGGCCGCGCCGGTTGCGGTTGCGGCCCTCATCGGCGATGATCCGCCTGGCAATGGGGGCAGGACACTAGCCTGGATAATTCATGAAGACGCCCCGGTGTGTGGACAATGACTGGTGTGACGAGTCAATTGGCCACAGCACAGAGTGTTGCGTCGGGCTACTCGGGCGCTGGCGGCCGATTTCCGGCCATTTGCGGCATGCCCGTCTCGCCAATAGACGAAGCTATTGGCAGCGACGGTCGAGCCGCAACTGGCTCGGAACTCGGCTCGCCATCATCCCGAGTCCTTCATGAATTATCCAGGCTAGACGGACGCGAGCAGACATTGCTGCCCCGGGATGCGCAGGACAGTGGCTGGAACGAGGAGGCCTTTGCGTCACAACCATCACCTTCGCGGGCGGCCAGGCGGTCGCGGCACCGACACCGAACCGATGAACATGCAGAGCATCAGATGGGTGTTGGTTGGCCTGCTGCTCGCGGTCCTGGCGAGTGTGCCGCAGGCGGCGCATGCGGGCCACGATACGTTCGGCCCCACGCCGCAGAGCTTCGCACCCGCCACCGCGCAGCGGGCGCGCATCACCCTGGAGCAGGCGGCCGATACCGTGGCGCGCGCCACAGGTGGAAGGATTCTGGACGCCAAGGCGGTAGGCCGGGAGTACCGCATCAAAGTCTTGACCCGACGCGGTGAGGTGCGCGTCTACTACGTCGATGCCGAAACCGGTGCGATGCGTGAGTAATTCATTGAACGGTGCATTTGTACACATGTCCCCAGTTCCTCAGAGCGGCGCAGCCGCCGGCGGTCTGACGGCGTGCGCCCCTGGCCGCGATGCGCATCCTGCTGGTTGAAGACGAGCAGACGCTGCAGCAGCAGCTGAAGAGCGATCTGCAGACGCAAGGCTATACGGTCGAGGCCACCGGCGAGGGCAAGGAAGCGCTCTACTTCGCCACCGAGTATCCGTACGACGCCGCCATCGTCGATCTGGGTCTGCCCGGCCTGTCCGGGCTGGACATCATCCGCCGCCTGCGCGAGAACGGCAGCCGGCTGCCAATTCTGATTCTCACTGCACGCGGGCGCTGGGAGAACAAGGTGGAAGGTCTCGAGGCCGGCGCCGACGATTACCTCACCAAGCCGTTTCAGCCGGAAGAGCTGCATGCACGCATCAAGGCGTTGCTGCGTCGCGCAGCGGGCGCCGCGCAGGATCGCGTGAGCTGCGGGCCGCTCGAGCTCGATCTTGCCGCGCAGGCGGTGAAGCTCAACGGCGCTGAAGTGGAGCTCACCTCGTACGAATACCGGCTGCTCGAGCACCTGGTGCGCAATCGACAGCGCGTGGTGTCGAAGGATGAGCTCGCGGCGCATCTGTATCCGCACGACGAGGAGCGCGACAGCAACGTGATCGAAGTGCTGATCGGCCGGCTGCGCCGCAAGCTCGACCCTGCAGGTTCGCTGCAGCCGCTGGAGACGCTGCGTGGGCGCGGCTATCGGTTCACGCTGAGCGACCCTTAGTGTGCAAATTCGTCACGCAACAAATGCATCTCCAGCAGGTGGTCGACCATGCGCTCCCTCAGTGCCCGCGTAGCGCTGAGCGCCGGTATGGTGCTCGCGGTGTTCATTGCATTGGCCGCTTTCGCGCTCGACCAGGCATTTCGCGACAGCGCGCGCAGCGCTCGCGAAGAACGCCTGCTCGCACAGGTGTATCTGCTCATGTCCGCTGCCGAAGTCGATGCGCATGGCATGGTGACCATCGCCAGCGGGCCGCTCGAGCCGCGCTTCGACATGCCGCAGTCGGGGCTCTATGCCATCGTCACCAATGCAGAGGGCAATGTGGTGTGGCGCTCGCGCTCGGCACTCAACGTCGACGTTCCCTACGGCTCGCGCATTCCCGCAGGCATCCACACCTTCGAGCAGGTCACCGATCGCGCGGGGCACGGCTACTTTCTGCAGAGCTTCGGTGTGAGCTGGGCCACCTCCGGCGGCAGCTTCCCGTTCACCTTCAGCGTCGCCGAAGATCTGCAGCCCTTCGAGCAGCAGCTCAGCGCTTACCGCAAGAATCTGTGGGGCTGGCTCGGCGCCACGGCGCTGCTTTTGCTCATCGCGCAATGGTTCACATTGCGCTGGGGTCTGCGTCCGCTGCGACGGCTCGCCGATGAAGTCTCCAGGCTCGAGCACGGCGAGCAGCAGCAGATCGCCGGGGACTACCCGGAAGAAGTCAAAGGCCTCACCGCCAACTTGAACACGCTGCTCACGCACGAGCGCGCGCGCCAGAAACGTTATCGCGACGCGCTCGCCGATCTTGCGCACAGCTTGAAGACCCCGCTCGCGCTGGTGCGTGGTGCACTCAACGAAACCAGGCCCGAGCCTGCGCTGGCGAGCACGTTGCAGGAGCAGGTCGACCATATGGATCGCATCGTCGGCTACCACCTGCAGCGCGCCGCCGCCTCGGGACGAGGCGGATTGCTGGCGCCGCAGGCCGTGCGCACACCGGTCGAGCGCATGGTGAATGCGCTCTCGAAGGTCTACGCCGAAAAACACATCGACATCGAGATCGATGTCGATCCGGCGTTGCGCTTTCGCGGCGACGAAGCCGATCTGCTCGAGATGCTCGGTAACGTATTGGACAACGCGTGCAAGTGGTGCAGAAGCCGGGTGCGCCTGAGCGCGCAAGCCAGCGGCTCACGGCTTGCGCTTTGCGTAGAAGACGACGGCGCCGGGATCGCACCGTCCGACGCACAGCGCGTGTTACAGCGCGGCGTGCGCGCCGATCAATCCGTACCAGGCCAGGGCATCGGTCTCGCCGTCACGCGCGATATCGTCGAGGTGTATGACGGAGAGATCATCATCGGAGCGAGCGCGCTCGGTGGAGCGGCGGTCACGCTGCTGCTGCCCGGGCTCGCGTAACGCGTCCTCACGCCGCCGCGTGCTGTGCCTGCTCGCCGCGCAGCGCCCTGGAAAATTCCGCGCGAATACGCGGCAAGCTCTGCGGATAGCGCGCCTGCACAATCAGCCCGAGAACGGCCATGCCCGCAAGCACAATGACGGACTACAGCCAGGGCGGCAGCGTTTCGATATAGCGGTTCATGCAATTCTCCTGTCACAGTTGCGGACGTCAGCGGGTGCCTGCCTTGAGCGCTTTCAGACATTGCAGCGCGCGCGCGAGCGACGGCAACGAGTCGAGCGGATTCAATGCACCGACGCGCTCCTGCGTACAGTCCGACGGATCGCCCGCCGAGAGAGCGAACTGGCTGAAGGTTTCGGAATCGACGAAGTCCTTGAAGCGCCCGAGCCAGCTCCGCACCTGCTCTATGCTCGGCACCCACCGCTGCTGGTGCGCCTTGCTGCGCGCGTTCCATTCACGGCCTGCGGCGTTGTGCTGCACGATGCGCTGGTTCACGTCCTGCTGTCGCTTGTCGAGCTCTGCGCCTTGCGCCGACAGTGCGTCCGCCTGCGCGCGCAGCGCCTCGGAGCGGCTGTTGCAAGACTCGACTTCCGACTGCAGTTTCGAGCTGCCGGCTGCGCACTCTTCGCGCTCCTGCTGCGTTGCTGCGTTGAGCTGATCGGCCGCGGTGTTGAACTGCTCGAAGCTCCTCGTCACTTGCGCCGCGTCGTCGGTGAGCTGCTTCTCTTCAACTAGCAGCCGCTTGCGTCCCTGGTCGAGCTCGAGCCCGACCGGCTGCAGCTTGAGGACCTCCTGCTGCAGCAGCGTGCCTTCCTGCAGCAGCGCTGCCATCAGACGCTGGTCCGGACTGTCCTCGCACCATGCATGCGCAGCCAGCAGCATCATCACCCAGCCGACGATTGCTGCAGGGACGGCGCCGATTCGTGTTGGCATCATCGTGCTCGGGCCGGTCATATCAGCGCTCCCTCGGCGGCTCATTTGCGCCTATCATAACCTGCGCCACGCCCGCCTTGCTGTCGTGCGCTCATCCATGGAGGACACACGTGCACAAGAGTATGAGACTCCTGGCCGCCATCATCGCGCTGGCACCGGCGCTGCCGTACGCGCAGGAGCTGCGGGTATTCCCCCCGCCTGCGCCGGTGGTGAGCCCGATACAGGGCGCGATCGATTTCCACGTGCATTCTGCGCCGGATGTATTTGGCCGCAGCGTGACCGACATCGAGGCAGCCACGCTCGCCAAGCGCATGGGGCTGCGCGGCATCGTGCTCAAGAATCACGTCACCAGCACCGCCGATCGCGCGGCGATCGTGCGCGAAGTGGTGCCGGGCCTGGAAGTGTTCGGCGGCATCGTGCTCAATATGGCGGTGGGCGGCGTCAATCCGCAGGCGGTGGAGTGGATGGCGCGGATGTCGGGCCGCTATGGCAAGGTGGTATGGCTGCCGACCATCGATGCGGACCACCATCTGAAGACGTTTCACGAGCCTGGCGACGGACTTAAAGTTGCGATCGACGGTAAAGTGACTGCCGAAACTGAAGCGGTGTTGAAGATCATCGCTCGCGAGAAGCTGGTCCTTTGCACTGGTCACGTCTCTCCGTCTGAGGTGCTTGCGGTAACCCGGCGCGCCATGGAGCTCGGAGCGGGCAACGTCGTGATCACCCACGCGATGGCCGAGGTGCCCAACCTCAGCATGGCGCAGATGAAAGAGCTCGCTGCGCTCGGCGCCACCATCGAGCTCGACTTCGTGAATCATCTGATGGGTCCGCAAGCGCATCTGCCATGGATGCGCCATTGGCATCGCGTGTCGGTGAAGGATATGGCGGGGGCCATCAAAGAGCTGGGCGCGGAGCACATCCTGATCGCGACCGACCTGGGACAGACCGGCAATCCCACTCATCCCGACGGCATGATGCTGCTGGTGCAAGGCCTCAAGCAGGAAGGCGTGAGCGATGCGGACATCGATCGCATGATGCGGAAGAATCCGGCTCGGTTGCTGGGGCTGGAGTAAAGAGTAGACCTCAACACAGAGGCACAGAGAACACAGAGGACGTTGCTCTCGAAATATCTCGTTGTTACTCCGTGTCCTCTGTGCTCTCGGTGCCTCTGTGTTGAGATTTAGTAATGGATAACAAGAAACTCGCCATAGTCCTGCCCGCGCTGGGCATTGCGCAGATCATCTCCTGGGGCTCACTGTTCTATTCCATCGCCGTGCTGGCGCAGCCGATGGGAGCGGAGCTGCACCTCACACGCGTGCAGATCTTCGCCGGCTTCTCACTCGCGCTCGCCATCTCCGGGCTGCTGAGTCCCCGGGTCGGGCGCCTGATCGATGCACGCGACGGCCGCTTCGTCCTGTGCCGCGGGATCCTGGTCGGTGCCGCCGCTCTCGTCATTCTGGCCAGCGCGCAGCACTATGCAACCTTGCTTCTCGGCTGGTGCGCAGCCGGTGTGGCGATGTCGATGACGTTATACGACCCGGCTTTCGCGACACTCGGACAATTGGCCGCAGAGCGGTACCGTCGTGCGCTCACCGGGCTGACCTTGATTGCCGGCTTCGCCAGCACCGTTTTCTGGCCGCTCACGCATGCGCTGGTGCAAACCGCCGGCTGGCGCGGCACGCTGCTGACCTTCGCCGGACTGCATATCGCGGTGGCTCTTCCGATGATCGCTGCGTTCGTACCGCGGCCCGTGCGTAGCGCGAAGCCGTCTGGTGCGCCCACCGCAACACAGACTGCACCCCGCCGCCCGGCACCGGCGCAGCTCTGGCTGGCGAGTTGCTTCGCGCTGGCTGCATTCGTGTTTTCCAGCATGTCGGCCCATCTGGTCGGCGTGCTCGAGCTGAAAGGACTCTCGACCGCGGAGGCGGTCGGCCTGTTGAGCTTGGTCGGGCCGATGCAGGTCACCGGCCGCATTCGGGAGATGTCGTTCGGTGCGCGCTTCTCGGTCGCACGCGTCGGTGTGTTCGCATTCGCGCTGCTCGCAAGCGCGCTGGTGTTGTTGTTGTTCGTGCACGGGCCGGGCGCTGTCGCCTTCCTGTTCGTGATCGGTTACGGCTGCGCGAACGGCATCGTCACGATCGTCCGCGGCGTACTACCGGCGGCGCTGTTCGGGGACGACAGTCTTGGACGATTGCTCGGATGGCT
>JBGQKF010000054.1:0-14136 GCA_041499435.1 Gammaproteobacteria bacterium | reverse complement strand
TTCTCTCCGTGCCTCTGTGTTGAGCTTTTGATGTTTCTCTGCGCAAACGCACCCATCCAACCGCGTCTCACAACAAAGTCATGGGGGCGCGTCGCGACGAAAGTGGAATCCATGCGCATTCCGCGGGAGAGCAGAGTGGCTTGCGCGCCTCCATTACACGCGCGCGCGAAACCTCACGCAGGAACGAATCCTTCGCCGAATCGCGGCATACCGTCCGCTCGTCGGTCGCCCGCGCGTCGCAGTTCTGCAGCGCCACGAGCAGCTCTCCACCGGCCACGATCAAGCGCTGACTGCGGCGTGTCTCCGGTGTGTCATGCAGCTTGACTTGTGCGTCGGCTACGCTGCGCCATTTCTCCGACAAGGCGATGGCGAGGCACAGGCGCAAGTGCTCGGGCGGCAGCGCCTGACAGCGCGCTTGCTCCGCCTGGAACCGGGCGTCGATGCGCTGTACTGTGGCCTGATAGCGCGATTGAGGATCGGCCTTGCCGGACACGAACCCGAAGGTCAGTCCGGAGGCGGCTGCGACACTCAGAGCGACGAACAGCCGCGAAACTTTGATCATTGTTATCCTCCACTGATTGCTGCCTTGGGTCACCAGATCCGAGTTCTTGCGCATAGCAACGCCTCCCTTGCGCTGGTGCCCGTTTAAGCCGAGCGCAACAGCAACCCGCGCTCAACGGACTCGACGCTGGAGTCTCGCTACGTGACGCTTCGCCTCGATCCGTTCGAATTAGGATCGCAATGCACATGCCTATGTCGTAAGCGGCCTTGCAGCGGAAATTCTCTCGGCGTGACTTGATGTTGCGTGCGGACGCGTTGCGCGCGGTCGGCTTGGCGCCGGGAAATTTCTTCAGCGGAGTGCAGTTCTTACACGGTGGGCTTCAGTCCGCATGTAACAATGACATGGGCTCGCAGCGCCGCCGCGAGTGCGTTGGCGCGCCCCGGCGACAATGCCGGCGCGGAATATGACGTGCGCGTGGGACTTTCGAAGAGCGGGAGCTGCGGCAGGCGTTACTGGATGAGCTGATTCTTGATCGCGTAGTAGGTGAGATCCGCGTTGGTCTTCATGTCCATCTTCTGCAGAATACGCGCGCGATAGGTGCTCACGGTCTTCACGCTCAGGAACAGCTCGTCGGCTATTTTCGATACTGGCTTACCGGCTGCGAGCTTGCAGAAAATCTGGAACTCCCGCTCCGAAAGCGAGGCATGCGGAGGCTGATTCGGATCCCCGCCGAGATCATCGACCAGAACCTCGGCGACAGCGGGGCTCACATACTTGCGCCCTTGCGTGACCGCGCGGATGGCCGCAACCACCTGCTCGGAGGCCGTTTCCTTGTTGATGTAACCACTTGCTCCGGTGCGCAGCAGATTGAGCGCATACTGCTTTTCCGGGTAGCCGCTCAATATCAGCACCGGCAACGTGGGCTTGATCTGTTTCAATTGCCGCAACGTGTCCACGCCGTTGGTATCCGGCATGGCGATGTCGAGCAGTACCACGTCGCACTCGGAGCCGCGCACGAAAGCGACCGCTTCAGCGCCGGTGGTCGCTTCACCAGCCACCGTCATATCCTGTTCCTCGGCGATGAACTGCTTCAGGCCGGCGCGCACGATGGCGTGATCATCAGCGATGAGAATTCTGATCATGTTCGCAACGTCCATACGGCCCGCCCCGCGAACAGTCTGCTCAAGCGACATGATGCGGCCGCTTGCTGGGTTCCGGGGAGGCTGTCCGGTCCATCGACATAAGTGCTCTATTGGTGGGAACAGTCGTTAGAGTAGCGCGAAACGGCGCCGAGTAACAGGGGAGCGATCGTACGCCGGTGTTCTTCCCCGCAATCTGCGGCAACCCGGCGCATTCGACCGCCTCGCTCTAGCGCGCTGCTCCGCTGGAAGCGCTCGCCGGCTCGGGCTCCTCGTCGCTCGCGTTGTATTCGGTGAGCCGATTGTATAGCGTCTTCAGGCTCACCCCCAGAATCTCGGCGGCGCGTTTCTTGTTGCCGCGGCAGTATTCCAGGGTTGCGAAGATGGTCTGCTTCTCCATCTCGGCGAGCGGCGTGCCGACATTGAACTGCAAACAACTCCCGGTACAGTCGGACGGCGAGGTCCGCACGAGATCCATACACTCGAGCTCGATCTCATCCTGGGCAAGAATATAGGCGCGGCGCACGCAGTTCTTGAGCTCACGCACGTTGCCTGGCCACGGGTGAGCATGCAGCAACGCGATAGAGGCGCTGGAAAGAAATTTTTCCAGGCTCATCTCCTCGTTCAGCTCTTCGACGAAGTGGCGTGCCAGCAATTCGATGTCGCCGCCGCGCTCGCGCAGCGGTGGCAGCATGATCGGGAAGATCGCCAGCCGATACAGCAGATCTTCGCGCAGGTTGTTGTTCTTCACCGCGAGCCAGGGCTGGCGATTGGTTGCAGCGATGATGCGCACGTCGGCGCGCAGCTCATGATCGCCGCCCACGCGGTAGAAGCGACCCGATTCCAGCACGCGCAGCAGGCGGACCTGCATCTCCGGCGCCATCTCCGTGATCTCGTCCAGAAACAGTGTGCCGCCGCCCGCGCGCTCGAAGTAGCCGCGATGGGTGCGGGCCGCGCCGGTGAATGCGCCCTTCTCGTAGCCGAACAGCTCGGCCTCGATCAGGTTGGCAGGGATCGCGCCGCAATTCACGGCCACGAAGGGCTCTTTCGCCCGCTGGCTCATCTGGTGGATGGTGCGCGCGACGAGCTCCTTGCCCGAGCCGCTTTCGCCTACGATGAGAACAGTGGCATCGGTCGGCGCCACCTTCTCGATCATCTGATAGAGCGACTTCATCGGCTCAGAGGTGCCGTACAGCAGGCCGAACCGCTGCAGTGCTCCTTGCACGGACCGAGCGCTGGTTCGGGTGCGTTCGCCTCCGCTCACGGGGAAGGTCAGGATCTTGACCGCATCAGGCAGTGTCTGTTGATACATCTTTCCCTCTCGCAGTTGTACTTTCTCGGATGTAACGAGGCGGGTCGCTTCTCGTTGCGCGTAGCACGGAATTGCGTTTGCGCCGTGTTGTGTATGTTACGCAAGCGTCAAAGCAGAGCTATACGCAAGCGACTGATTGCGATGTGGGAAATCGTTGCAAGTGTTGTCCGCTGTGGTCCTACGCGGCGCGTAAAGATGCGCTGGTACACATGTTTAGCGGCTGGAGTCGCCGGCTGGCTACATGCGGGGTGCGTCGACTTTTTCCAGGAGCGCGGTCAATAACCGGTCCGTGCCGTGGCCTTCGATCTCCACCTCTGGGGCGAGCGTGACCCGATGCCGCAAGGCGGGGAGGGCCACTTCTTTGACGTCGTCCGGCGTGACGAACTCGCGTCCCGCCAGCAATGCGCGCGCGCGGGCCGCGCGTACCAGCGAGATACCCCCGCGCGGGCTGGCCCCGGCAGAAATGCCGATCCAGTTGCGCGTAGTGCGCGCGATCCTCACCGCGTAGTCGGACACGCGCGGATCGATGGTCAAGGCGGCAACAAAGCGCTGCAGCGCCAGCACTGCAGAGGGCTGAATCAGTGTGGCGACGCGCTCGACGTTGAGACGGTCGCCGATCTGATGATCGGTCACCTGGCGCACCATCTGGTGCTCGTGTTCGAGCGTGGGGAAATCGATGCGGATCTTGAGCAGAAAGCGATCGAGCTGTGCTTCGGGCAGCGCATAGGTGCCTTCCTGCTCGATCGGATTCTGCGTGGCAAGCACCATGAACGGCGCTTCCAGCGGATGCGCCGTGCCCTCGATGGTGACCTGGCCTTCCTGCATCACTTCGAGCAGCGCCGCCTGTGTCTTAGCCGGGGCGCGGTTGATCTCATCGGCCAGCAGCAGGTTGGTGAACACGGGTCCCTTGCGGGTGGTGAACTGCCGGGTGGTCTGATCGTACAAAGTATGGCCGGTCACATCCGCGGGCATCAGATCGGGCGTGAACTGAATGCGGGCAAAGCGCCCCGCGAAGGTCTTGGCGAGCGAGCGTACCAGCAGCGTCTTGCCGAGCCCTGGTACCCCTTCGATCAGCACATGTCCGCCGGCGAGCAGGGCGATCAGGACCTGCTCGACGATCGGGTCCTGCCCAATCAGCGCCTTGGCGATTTCGTTGCGCATTGCATTGACCACGCGCAACGCCTGGCTGGTGAAATCCGTCCCGCTGTTCTCGCTCATGCATCCATTCCTTGTCGATGGTGCTCGAGTGCGTTCGAGGTCGTGCTGGTTCCCGCTCCCCGGCGCCAACTCGCGCGCGTACGCCTGCGCCGGGCCGCGCCGCCCGCCTCGTTGATGCTGTGCGCGAGCTGCATGCGAAATTCTCGCAGCAGGCGCACGGTCCCCGCGAACTCGCGTGCGCTCGCGGCCGGGCTGGTGAATGCATACAGCAGCGCGCGCGGCCGCATGCCGCTCGCGCGCGCGGCCGCCTTGAGGCGCGCGGCGCCGTCCGCCATGCGCGTTTCGGGCACCTTATGCGCGAGTGCGTCGAGCGCGTCCTGTCGTAACACGCCGATCAGGACACCGAGCTGTCCCTGGCTGGAGTAGAAGCGTCCCATCGCGGTGAGGTGTTCGGTGAGACTGCGCCGATCGTGGGCACCGGGCTGCACGAGCGGCCCGAAGCGCGGCATCACACGCCACAGTGCTACAAGGAGCACCAATGCCAACGCGATCAGGGCGGGCAATGCATGCTCCAGCAGCCAGCCGGGCAGCGATTGCGTTTGCAGCCGGCGCACCAGCCATATCGGGCTCGCAGCGCGCCCGCCGGCGAGATACCAGAGCAGGTCCGCATGTTGATACCGGCCGATTGCGCGGTTGTGGAACGGTGCGAAGCTCGACATTACGGTCACACGACCGCGCCCTTCGGTGAGCTGCACCATCAACAGGGTGCCGCTCGACTCATACCACCAGTCGAGGCGACCGCGTTCGACCGACAGACCCGGGCTGGGGGGCAAAGCCACCTCGAGCCGACCGCCATCGGGCAACACGATGGGCTCAGCGTGAGCAGGCGCCGAATCCTTGCGCCGTACCTGAACGAACACGCCAAGCTCCTGCAGCAGCGGGTCGCGGGTGAGATGGCGTTCGGCCGCAATGATCAGATGGCCGCCGCGCCGCACCCAGTCGCGCAGCGCATGGGCAAGCGGTGGCGTAACGTCGCTGCGATCGCCGAGGAACAAGGTCCCCGACGTCGCAAAGCGCGACAGCCGCTCGAGGTCCTGGCTCTGTTCGACGTTGCTGCCCATTCGCTGCAGCAGCATCCGAGCGGCAAGCAGCGGATTCGAGGCCGCTTCGGGTCGCATGCCGGTCCATTCCTCCTCGCTGACAATGGCGTAGTTGCGCGTGAACCACAGCACGAGCAGGCACATCAGGAGCCCGCCGATGGCGAGGTAGACGACGCGTCGGCTCATGCCTTAGTGCCTGGACGCCGGCTGCTGTCGGGCGAGACCCTCATGCCGGGACGACCCTGCCGAAAATGCCTTGCCATTGTGTTGCCAGCGCTTCGACTTCGGCCGCCGGCGGCGTACGTTGCGCGTATGCCGCGGCCTGCCACGCTGCCACCAGGCGGACGAGGTACAGATGCGTCGCGGCGTTTACGCGCGGCTTTACCTTGGCCATGCAATCGGCCTCGGTGTCGCCGCCCGAAAGGGCGACGCCGTCGCGATGCAGGAGCGATACCAGAGCGCCGCGGTAGAGCAGGGAGAGCGCCGCAACCAGTTGCCCACGCGCGATGTGGGCAGCCGCAGCCGCGGCAATGTCCTTCGGCAGACTCTCGGGGCGCACGTCCAGTCCGAACAGCAGACCCGGCGGGGCCGGGGGTGACGGTTGCGCGTCGCCCTTGAAGCGAACGTGCCGCAAGAGCCAATACACAGCGAACACCAAGGCTATGGTGAGCGCCACCCATACCGCCACGCGCATGACCTGCGCGATGGCGCGCACGATCGCCGCGAAGCCTTTGAGATCCGGCGCCTGCTCCTCGGTGCGCGGCGTCGGATGCAGCGATTCGATGCGCGTGCGCCGCTCGTAGGTTCCGAACACCGGGTCTTTCAAGACTTCTTGGATCTGTTGCCGCACCTGGCTGGGTTCCGATTCCTGCGCGTGCGCGACGCCGGGTGAGCCCGCCGAAGTTGCCACAGTGATGCCGAGTACGAGTGTCAGCACTGCGGCGGTGTGCGCGACGGGGGCAGGCGTGCTGCCGCCAGGCTCGCCTTGCTGCGACAGGCTGCGCAGCTGTACCTCGAGATCCCAGCCTTCGAGCGCGGTGCGCCGATTGAGGTAGAGCGCGAATCCGGCCGCCACGTAAAGCGGTTCGATCATGGCCATCGCAGCGAGCCACAGACCGGTGCCGATATAGGCCTGCCGCGCGTTGTCCAGATCCTGGTACCAGCCGAAAGTCTTGCTCACGTTTTCCGTAGCACCCGGCACCAGCAATACATAGAGGCCGATCAGGGAGATCAACACCACGGCTTCGAAGTGCAGGCAGACGATCGTCAGCCATACCGCGTGCGAGCGTACGCGTCTGCGCAGCTGAGCGATGCGCGCACGGCCGTTGCTTCCGCGCGCATTCTCGAGCTGGCGCACCGGCAGCGTGAACGAGCGCGTGAGCGAGAGGCGCTGCCACAGCAGCGACCCGATGAGACCGTTCCAGGCATAGCTTGGATACGCACGCAGCGCGGCGCGCCAGTCGGGGCGCTCGCCGAACACCGCACTCGCCAGCACGTGCAGCACGATGCGATCGAGCGCCGGCTTGAGCCACCACACCAGCAGCGCGGCCCACTGCGCCGGCAGCAGCAGGCAGGCGGCCACTGAGAGGGGAACCATCACGGCCAGCCACACCCCATACAGATCCCGCCACCATGCGCGCGCCATGGCAAAGCCCAGATCGATCGCTTCCCAGGGATTGCGCTGACGCAGCTTGACCGAGAGCCGCTCAAGATCCATGGCTGCGTCCGGCGAACAGGAAATAGACGCCCAGCAGGCACCACATGGCGATGCCAATGGCGTACTTGATGATCGGGGCGACAAAGGTGCGCGGCGACCAGAAGGCTTCGATCCCGGCGGCGATGAACAGCATGCCGGCCACACCAATCACCAGAGGAATTGCCTCGGCGGCGGCGCCACGCAGCGCGGCCATGCGCGTCAAGCGTCCCGGCGCAATCAACGCGTAGCCGAGCTTGAGTCCGGCCGTTCCCGACAGGCAGATCGCCAGCAGCTCGAACGCGCTATGGCCGGCGGTGAAAGAAAAGAAGTTGGCGGCCAACCCGGCATCCACGATGTAGCCGGTGAACGCACCGATGAATACGCCATTGAAGATCAGATAGAACAATGCACCGACGCCAAACAGCAGGCCGCTCGCGAACGTCTGGAAACCGATGCGTACATTGTTGAAGATATAGAAGCCGAACATGCCCACATCGGTGTCGGCAGCACGCTTGCGGCCGAGCGCCTTGGCCTCGCCGCCGTACATCTGCTGCGCGCTGTCGATCACATCGGCGGGCAGCACTACGTACGCGAAATCCGGATGGCTTGGAATCGCGCAGGTGATCACGGCGAGCGGGCCGAAAAACACCGCGATGGCGAGCCAGACGAAGCGCCATTCACGCCTTACCACGCGCGGAAAGCCTGCGCGCAGGAAGTTGCGTGCGCGGTCCAGACTGCGACTGCGCGCTCCGTAAAGCACTTGATGTCCGCCAAGCGCGAGGCCGCTCAAGCGCTCGATCAGATCGGCGCTGTACTGGCGATCGCGCGCAAGCGCCAGGTGCTGGCACAGCTCGCGATAGCGCGCCGGCATATCGAAGCTCACCATGCCCTGGCTTTGCGCCTCCTGCTTGCGCGCGGCAGCCGAGCGCTCCAGCCATTGCGCGAACTGGTCCCAGCGGCCGGCATACAACGATTCGAATGTCTGCTGGTTCACGTGCGACGGCCGATGAGGTAGTTGGCAATCGACAGCAACCGGGTGAGTGCGGATTCCGGTTGCTGCGTCCCGGTGACGCTCGGAATCAACCCAGCGAGCTCGCGTGCGCGCTCAATGGTGAGCAATGGGCTGCGCGCAGCCAGATCGAGCACCAGGCGCTGCTCGCGCAGCGTGAGCGGCTTGCTCGGAGGCAGCGGCGCCGCCTCGGGGATGGAGCCGTGTTTGCGCGCGCTCTCGCGATAGGCAACCACCGTGTCGGCGGCGATATCGCCCAGGCGCTGGAAGTCGCGATTGACCAGCATGGAAAGCAGACCGAAACCGTAGGCAAACGGCAGGAAATCCACACCGCGCAGCAGATTGCGGATGAGTGAGGCAGTCAACCGCACTGGCGTGCCATCCGCCTGAAGCACCATCAGACCGAGCGCTTTCTTCCCGGGTGTAGCGCCGCCGAACCAGACCTCGCACACCGTCGGATAGAACCACTCCAACGCGAACCACAGGATCAGCATTATGCCCGAGCCGACTTCCCCGAGCGCGCGCAAAGGCACGCTGAGCGCGGCGAAAGCGGCGGCACGCAGCAACAGGTCCGCGGTCCATGCGAGCGCTCTCGGCACCGGGCCCGCCAGGCGCAAATTGAGCTCGATGCCCTCGGGTGTGGGCACCTCGCGCTCGGTATCCAGCATGTGCCACGGCATGCGCGCGTTCACGGCGAATTTTCCTACCGCGATGCGCTCATGCCTCATTAACGAAGATATCGCGATAGCTGTAGTAGGTCGAACCAGTCAGTGTCGGCAGCAATACCAGCCAGCCGAGACCGACCGGGATGGTGGCCACTATGCCCAGACCCAGGACGATGAGACCGTAGACCAAAAACGGGACCATGTTCTTCAGGCACCCCTGAAAGCTCTGCTTCATCGCCTCCACGGCAGGCAGACCGTGGAATACCACGAGCGCGGGCGCAAACCATATGGTCATCGCCAGCGGCACCAGCAGCGCGAGCAAGACCAGCGCGAACAACAGCACGGTGAGCGGAGCGATGTTGGCGGCGCCACTCAGTCCGGAGGCGAGCAGGCTCACGCCGAAAATCAGCGAAGAGACCAGGACGGCGGCGATCACGCCGATCATGTACAGAAAGCCGACCAGGATCAGCTGCCCCGGCCGATCGCGAAATCCGGCGAACAGATGCGCGACTTCCAGCGCCTCATCGTTGGCCTGCGCATGGCAGCCGCGCATCAGGCCGCCCGCGAATACCGGATAGATCAGATTCGCCGCCAGCTGACCGAGCCACATCCGAGACAATAGCCCGATGATCGCGAACAGAATGATCAGGATGAGAATCCACACGCCGGGGTTACGCTTGAACAGATTGAAGCCGTTCACGATCCATTGCCAGCCGTTCGCGGAAGCCACTTCGCGGCCACCTTCGATCAGGTCGCCGAGTGCCGCGGAATGCGCTACATCCTCGACCGGTGCTCCCGGAGCAGCGTAGGGGTTCTTCTCCTGCATCGTGCACCTCACTGGAGGGTGGCGGATGCGCTATCTTAACGCTACCAATCGCGCACTGGGCCATGACGACAGCAAACCGCGCGGTGCCGCGCACTGCGCGCGCGCCAACCGCTCCCACGCCGTGATACCCTTCAAGCTCAGGCGAGCCGCTTGATCGGCGCCCCAGGGATGTGGATCAGATGAGAGTCACAGCAACGATTCGGATGTACTCGCGCCACCTTCTGTTGTGCGCGCTTCTCTGTGCAATCGCCGGCGTCATGGCGGACGAGGGTGCGCAGCGTGCCTTGTCCGCGGGCGCGTTCACCGTGATGCGTTTCGATCAGTCCGCATACATGGAGCCGGCGCCGGTGCTCTCCTTGAGCCAGCACCAGCAGTTCATGTTTGGCCGCAACGTGTTCCAGCGCAAGTGGGCGGCTGTGGTCTCGCTCAATGGTGATTGGGGCCTGGGTCCGACCTTCATCGCCAGTCAGTGTTCGCAATGTCACGTGCGCGACGGACGCGGCAACGTTCCGCAGTCGCGCGATGAGCAGTTGCTGTCGATGCTGGTGCGCCTCTCGGTCCCGGGCGAGGACGAGCACGGGGGTCCCCGTCCACACCCCAACTACGGCGATCAGATCCAAAATCGCGCGCTGCAGGGACAGAACGTCGATCTGGCGTACTCGATCGAGCCGATCCCCACTGAGGCGGACTTGTTCCTCGATTGGGAAGAGCAGAGCGTGGCACTCGCCGACGGCGAGATTGTGAGCCTGCGCAAGCCGAGGCTCGCCATCGAGCATCTCAACTTCGGGCCGCTCGGCGCAGAGGTGATGACTTCGCTGCGGATCGCGCAGCCGGTGTTCGGTCTGGGCCTGCTGGACGCCGTGCCCGAGGCAACGATCCTCGCGCTCGCGCAGGAACAGAAGCAACAGGGCATCAACGGACATCCGAACTATGTCTGGGACGCCTTCGGCAAGCGCACAGCGCTCGGCCGATACGGATGGAAAGCGAATCAACCGAGCCTGCGGCAGCAGATCGCCACTGCGGCCCTCGGCGACATGGGTGTGAGCTCGAATATATTCCCGGACCAGAACTGTCCACCGGTGCAGACGGCATGCCGGCGCGAGCTGCCGGGGAACAACCCCGAGCTTGCCGATGTGGAGCTCGATGCAACCGAGCTCTGGCTGCGCGGGCTCGCTGTGCCGGCGCGACGCAACGTCGACGCTCCGCAGGTGAGACTCGGAGAGAAGCTTTTCGAGGAGGCGCGGTGCGCTGCCTGCCACGTACCCACGCTCACCACCGCTGCACAGTTCGCCCCGCTGCCGCAGCTTGCGAATCAGACGTTTCATGCGTATACCGATCTACTGCTGCACGACATGGGCGAGGGGCTGGCCGATGGCCGCCCAGACTACCAGGCCGGCCCGCGGGACTGGCGCACGCCGCCGCTGTGGGGTCTCGGGCTGTCGAGTACGGTAAATGGCAGCCAGGTGATGCTGCACGATGGCCGTGCGCGCAACGCGACTGAAGCCATTCTCTGGCATGGGGGCGAGGCGCTTAAAGCACGCGAGGCGTTTCGCAACATGCCGAAGACCGAGCGCGAGGCGCTGCTCAGCTTCCTCGCGGCCATCTGAGCAATGGTTTCGCCAAATGGCGACAGAAATATCCCCGCGCGGAGCGTCAACGTCGAGGCTGGGGGTCGCGTTCTTAGAAGCCAGACGCGTGGTCTACCTCGTGTCGATCCCAACTTGCAAGGAGGACCTGTAATGAAGAAGCTGTTACTCGCTTTGCTGGCTGCCGGCTTCGCGTCGGCCACGGTGGGCGCGCTCGCCGCCGATAAAGAGCCCTACACCTCACAGCCCAAGATCGAGAAGCCCGGGCGCGCGGCCGACGAGGTGAAGTCAGGTGCCGGGGTGGACAAGAAGTTTGGCCGTGCCGCCGACGATACCTCCGGCACCACTCCCCCCAAGAGCACCACTTCCTCCAAGAAGCACTCGAAGAAGAAAAAGTCCACCACCCCTGCACCTACCGCCCCAGACGCACCTAAGCAGTAAGCGGGGTTGAAGCAAAAAAGGCAGGGAGGATTCCCTGCCTTTTTGCTTTCGGGCTAGAGCGTAAAGATCTTTCCCGGATTGAGAATATTGAGCGGATCGAGCGCCTGCTTAATGTGACGCATCACGCTCACCGCGTCGCCGTGCTCCGCGATCAGGAACTTCTGCTTGCCAAGCCCGATGCCGTGCTCGCCGGTGCAGGTGCCGTCCATCGCCAGGGCGCGCATCACCAGCCGTTCATTCAAGCGCTCCGCTTCGGCGAGCTCGGCCGGAACGTTGCGGTCGATTAGGAAGCCCAGGTGGAAGTTGCCGTCGCCGACGTGGCCCACCAGCGGCGCGATCAGGAAGCTCTCCTTGAGATCCTGTTTGGTTTCCAGGATACATTCGGCCAACCGTGAGATCGGCACACACACGTCCGTGGCCCAGATCTCGCAGCCGGGACGCAGCGCCTTGTTGGCATAGGTCACGTCGTGGCGGGCCTGCCACAGATGGGTGCGCTCTTCCTGCCGGGTGGCCCACTTGAACTCGCCCCCGCCATGCTCGGCCGCGATGGTCTGCACCAGTTCGGCCTGCTCCTGCACGCCGTTCTGTGTGCCGTGGAACTCGATGAACAGCGTGTCCTTCACTGGATAGCTGAGTTTGGAGAAGCGGTTGACCGAATCCATCTGCACGTCGTCGAGCAGCTCGATGCGTGCCACCGGCACGCCGAGCTGGATGGTCTGGATGACCGCGCGCACCGCACCCTCCAGCGAATCGAACGAGCACACCGCAGCAGCCATCGCTTCCGGAATGCCGTAGAGGCGCAACGTGACTTCGGTGATGATGCCGAGCGTGCCTTCGCTGCCGACGAACAGGCGTGTGAGGTCGTAGCCGGCAGCCGATTTGCGCGAGCGGCGCGCAGTCCGGATGATGCGACCGTCAGACAGCACCACGGTGAGCGCCAGTACGTTCTCGCGCATGGTGCCGTAGCGCACCGCATTGGTCCCAGATGCGCGAGTGGCTGCCATCCCGCCCAGTGAGGCGTCAGCGCCGGGATCGATCGGGAAGAACAAGCCCTGATCGCGAATGTAGTCGTTCAACTGCTTGCGCGTGACGCGGGCCTGCACCGTTGCGTCGAGATCTTCCGCGTTGACGCGCAACACCTGATTCATGTTCAGCAGGTCGACCACCACGCCGCCGTGATGCGGGATGACATTGCCCTCGAGCGAGGTGCCGGTGCCGTATGCGATCACCGGGGTGCGGTGAGCGGCGCAGATCTGCACGATCGTTGAGACTTCCTCGGTGGTGTTGGGAAACACCACCGCGTCCGGACGATGCGGGTGGTGCCAGGATTCGTCCTTGCTGTGATGATCGCGCACGCCGGTGCTGGTGGACAGGCGTTCCCCGAACAACGCACGCAGCTCGTCGATCGCCGTTTCGATTGCCAGTGGAGCAACACTCATGACCTGCGCCCTCTTGTCTCGTTGGCTGATGCCTGGCGGCATCGAAAGTAACTATTGTCGCAGATCGGGCCACGCTCAGCGCAGCGCAAAGCGTTTGACCGCGTCCTCGTTCCAGGCGATGCCGGCGCCGGGCCGGTCCTCTATCAGGACGTTGCCTTCTTTCACCCGTACCGGCTCGGCCAGAATCGGCGTGGCCCAGTCGACGTATTCCAGCCAATGGCAGGTGGGCGTGGCCGCCAGCAGATGCCGGCTGTATTCGGGAAACAGATGGCTCGACATCTCGATGCCATGGGCATGCGCCAGCGCCGATGCGCGCAGCCACCCGGTGACCCCGCCGATGCGCTGCACGTCGGGCATCACGTAGTCGAGCGACTCGGCCGCGATGGCTTCGGCCAGATCGAACGGGCTCAGCAGATTCTCCCCGGTCTGGATCGGTGTGCGCAGCTCCGCACAGATGCGGGCATAGCCACCGTAATCATCGTGGCGTGTCGGCTCTTCGATCCAGTACAGGCCTTCATCGTCGAGCATGCGCCCGCGCAGGATCGCTTCGTTGACGGTGAGCCGCTGGTTGAAGTCGGACATGACGCTCACCTGGTCGCCCACGCGCTTCTTCACTGCGCGCACCGCTGCGAGATCCTGCTCTGGGTCGTCGCGTCCGATGCGCACCTTCACCGCAGTGAAGCCGCCTTCGGCGAGCAGTGCTTCAGCCTCGTCGCCCACGCTCGACGGCGGCTGAATCCAAAGGCCGTTACTGTTGTACGCTCGCACCGGCCGCACCTCACCGCCGAGCAATTTCACCAGCGGCAAACCCGCAGCCTGCGCCAACGCATCCCACGCGCACATATCGATCCCGGCGAGCGCGATGCCGGCGATGCCGGACGTGCCGAACAGTGTGAGCCGCTTACGCAGCTTGGCTTCGATCGCGAGCGGCGCCAGCGCGTCGCCCTTGATCATTTCCAGCATTCCAGCCGCGCAGCCGGCGATCGGCGCCAAGGTCCATGGCATGAAGCCGAATACATAGGCGCGGCCGGTGATGCCCTGGTCGGTCTCCAGGTCGAGCAACAGCAGCGGACAATTCGGCATCGTCCCGCTCGCTGCTACGGGCGGACGGCGGAATGGGACCATGACAGGACGTGCCCGCAGGTTGGTGACCGTGAGCTTTGCGTTCATGGGCAGGTCCCTCAGTTAAGTCTTAGTGCGCGCATCCGCCGGGCGGCCGTTGATATAGTGCTTGAGCGCGGCCAGCACGAAGCCGTTCGCTGG
>JBGQKF010000053.1:0-14571 GCA_041499435.1 Gammaproteobacteria bacterium | reverse complement strand
GGCTCGCCGCGAGCGTGACCGACCGCGATGTGAGGGCCGCGCGGTAGCGATCGAGCTCGTCGCGGGTCGCGAACGCGAAGGCGATGAATGCGGCGCGGTTCGCCTGCCCTGGCACGATCACGATCTCTCGCTCAGGCGCAGTGCATCTCCATCCCTGCGCGGCAGCCGTCTTAGCCATCGCGAATGCGTGCTCGAAAAATGCGGCCATCGCCTGCGGATCAGCGGAGCACAGGCCGAGATGATCCAGCCGGGCGCCGATTTCGGGTCTGCGCATTGGTTTTCGCTCACTTATGACAAAACTTGGGATCGCGACCAAATGTGTCGTCGGGCGCTCACAAAACTACATAGTACCGCGACCGTCTATGCGAACGCACTACCGCTGGATCGGTCCAAGTGCTGGAGTCTCCTGCCATACGCTTGCGTTTGCTACGACAGAGGCGGGAGGCTCGACTGGTACCCGGCTCGTCAATGCTCGAGGGAGGCACGAATGCGCAGCACGATATTTGTGGTCATGGGGTGGGCTTTGTCGGCCAGCACGGCGATCGGCCAGACGCCGGTCCAGGGTGTTTGGGCAGACGAAGATCAGCAGCATGTCTATGCATTTCTGGAAAACGATCAATTGAGCTACTGGAACAAGACCAAGTATCACTCCGACCCGGAAAACAGCTACGTTCGCAGCGACGGCACCTGGCAGGCGAAGGCGAAGGAGCCGATGTGCTGGCTTGGCAAGCGCACCGGCAATGTCATGCTCTACGCGAACGGGCAGAAGTGCTGCATGGAAGTGCAGGCAAGCGGGGACAAGCTGATCTTGACCAGCGTCTGGGGGGAACCGCAGACGGACTTCGGGATTTGCCGGGACCAGGTCTTGTCCCGGATCGAAAGCGCGCCGGATCTGAGCCTTCCGGGAACCGCCGCCAAATAGCGCAGGCTGAACGGCTGGAAATCTTCTGAAGAGGGCCCGAACTCGGGCTAGAACTGCACGCGCGCGCCGACCAGATACGTTTGACTCGGGATGGCGCCCAGCGCGGCAGTGGGCCGACCACCGAAGTGCTGCGATTCCAAGGTCAGCGCGACGTTTTCCCGCGTCTGATAGGCAACGCCCATCCCAACCAGCCTGTCAGGCGCAATAGCGCCCGGGTTGTTCACCAGGACGGCTATATTGCTTTCGGCAACATGCCAGCCCGCTTTCGCCGTCGCCACTATTTTGTCAGCCAACGGCAAGGATACCGTTCCAGCGACGCTCAGCGTGTCGGTCGTACTGGCAAGATCGCGCGCTGCGGTTTGATATTGCGCCCCTTCGATGCCCAGGCCGCAGGCAAATCGGTAGCCCGCATAAACTCGCTCACCTGCAAGGCGCGTTCCCTGCTCGGCGACGAACGGTACTACGCCCGATGAATAGGCGAGCGGCTCCGTCACCGGCACACCGACCGGCGACTCGCGTCCGGCATAGGCACGCTCTTCGGCCTGCGCGTGGGGCGCCAGGGCGCCGATCGTAAGCAGTGCAGCGAGCAGGTGGAATGTCGGGGAATACATGCAGCTTCGATGTCGCTTGCGCACGAAAGGTTCCGCTTTGCCCGCACATGCGTTCTGGTCTCACAGCGCAGTGGGCGGGGACTTTTTCCGCAACTGGAGCCCGCGATAACGCGGCCTTGAAAGAAGCGTTGACAGGAAGCGAGCCTGAGAGATTTCCGCTGCGTGTCGCGGAGCCCGCCTTCGAACGCCGCGGGAACCAGCCTTAGGTTCGGTTCAACGGCTCGCAGGCGATACAGCGCAGCAGGCCGAGGGGCAGAAGGCAGGCTGAGAGGTCAGGGCTAATGTTCTAGTGCGGACAGCATTTTCCCCGGTCGCAGGCGGTTCGCTGCTTGCCTAAACCCAAGATACCGCGTTCCGCAACCAGGCTGGAGGCGCCGCACTTCGGCGCTACCCACAGGAGGCGGAGACTGGGCTTTCGATCCGTAGGTCAATGTACCTTTCATCCTCGCGCTCGCAGAACCGGAAGTCCTTCTGCGCGCGCGCGAACGTGTTGCACACGAATCGGCTCGTCTCCCGCTTGTCGCCCCGCTGGTAAGAAAAAGTGACGAACGTATAGCAGGCGATATCTTTATCCGTCGTGGAGAAGATCACTATTCTGTTTCCCTCGATCTCGGCCCGGAAGGTGGGCGCGGCGCATGCCGAGGTGGCGGCCGCGAGCAGAGCGACGGCCAGGACAGCACTTCGATACCTCAAGTTGATGGTCCTTTGCATTGAACAATGGTGCCGGCTGGTCCGCGGCATTGCCGAGCCGTGAGCGCGCAATTATAGGCTGTCCCTGCCACGACGGCCGGCGACAGGACTCGCGGCCTGGCAAGTGGCGCTCAGATCGGGCCCGTCTCCATCGGCAAAGACGCATCGGCCGCCCATTCGGTCAGCGAATTGTCGTACACCTTGACGCGGTCATAGCCGAGCATGGCCAGCGAGAGCGCCACGCTGGTCGCGGCGATGCCTCCGCCGCAGTACGTAATGACCTCAGGCTTTGCCAGGGCCGGCGCGAACAGCGCTCTCAGCTCATCGGCGCTTTTGAACATGTTGTCCTGCCCGATATGCTCGGCAGCGGGAATGTTGATGCTGCCGGTAATGTGCCCGCGGCGGCCATAGTACACACCGCCGGTGCCCGCGTGCTGCTCCCTGCGCAGCGCATTGACCGTGCAGCTCTCCTGCCGTCCGATTGCCGCCAGCACGTCCTCCTTGGCTGCAACCAGGTCGGGCCGATAGTCCGGCGTGAAGCGCGCAGGCGCTCCGGGCCTGGCGGGCCCGCTCTCCACCAGCCGACCTTCGCGCTGCCATTTCTGAAACCCGCCATCGAGGACGGACGCGCGATCGTGGCCGAACACGCGCAGCATCCACCACAAGCGGGTGGCCCACCAATGATTGGCGGTCGAGTAGGCTACGACGTGCGTGTCGTTGCCGATACCGCACCGGCCCATTGCTGCGGCGAAGTGTTCCGGCGAGCACAGCATGAAATGCAGGCGCGGGTGCGGCGCCGACAGATCATGCTCGATATCGATGAACGTGGCTCCTGGGATGTGAGCCTTCTCGAAATCGGCACGGCCGGACACCACATCGTAGCGCGAGAAATCCGGCAGCGGCGGCAGGTGGGTGGTGCAGTCGACGATACGCACCCCCGGATCGCTCAGATGCTGAGCGAGCCAGTCGGTGGTCACGAGGTACTCAGGGTGGACAAATCCGCTTCGCATGGTGATGGAATCGGGTGGTGAGATATTAGATCTGCGCCGCGCACGCCGCGGTGAGCAACGTTTGCTCGATAGACTTCTGCTCAGCGATTTTCATTTCTCCAGGCGCCGTGCCGGATTTGGCCGCCTCTGCTGAGGTGGGATCGCCAGCGCCATCGCTGCTGGCGTAGCGCTCGACCGCGCGCTGGTCGAATCTGCCGGCGCCGCAATCGAACCAGATCAGCGCTTTGCTGGACTGGTATTCCGGCCCATCGGCTGCGGGCACCGGCGCGTAATAGGCGCTGAGGACCTGTGCCGATCGCATTGCGCCGCCTTGCGTCTTCACATCCTTGATGAACAGGTCCGCGGTCGGCACACCTTCTGCGTTCACCACACCCTCCACGAAATGCCAGCCGTTGGATTTGAGGACATCCCAATGCGCGGCGCGGAACTCGTTCATGGCTTTGGTGGCGCTGTCGCGCCACTGCTGCAGGAAATCCTGGGCGCAGATCGGCGCGGACATCAAGACACCGATCACCGCAAATCCCGCTCTCATCACGCCCACACCCTCCGCAATCGACTTGGCACAATCGAAAAGAAAACCCTGCCCCGACGGGCAGGCAATTGCCGGCGCTATTCGTCCACCTCAGGCTCCCCCGGAAACATCACCTCGTGAAACCCGAAATTGCGCATATCGAGAATGCGCATCGGATAGAGCACGCCATCCAGGTGATCGCATTCGTGCTGCACGACACGCGCGTGGAAGTTACTCACGGTACGATCGATCGGCGCGCCGTTTTGATCGTAGCCGCGATAGCGCAGGCTGCGATAGCGCGGCACCAGGCCGCGCATGCCGGGCACACTGAGGCAGCCTTCCCAACCCTCCTCAATCTCTTCGCCGACCAGCGTGATGATCGGATTGATCAGCACCGTGTAGGGCACCTGCTCGGCGTCGGGATAGCGCGGGTTGTGACCCACACCAAAGACGACTACGCGCTGCTGCACGCCGATCTGCGGGGCCGCCAGCCCGGCCCCACTCAACGCGGTCATCGTGTCGTGCATGTCCACCAGCAATTGTTCCAGCTCGGGGGTGCCAAACCGCTCCACTTCCTGCGAGCGCTCCAGCAGGCGTGGATCGCCCATCCTCAATACCGGCCTAACTGCCATCTGTCTCCACCAGCTTCGCGATGATGTTGCGCACCCTGCCCAGGACATCCTGCAGGGTGACGTTGATGTCCTGCATGCGAACGCCTTGCGCGCTCGCACCGCGCCCCGCGGCATGATTGGCCACCGCCGCAATGGCGGCGTAACACAACCCCAGCTCGCGCGCGAGCCCCGCCTCCGGCATGCCCGTCATGCCGACCATGTCCGCGCCGTCGCGCTCCAGCCGATCGATCTCTGCCGCCGTTTCCAGCCGCGGACCCTGAGTCGCAGCATACACGCCGCCTTGAACGACTGCTTCGCCCGCGGCCAGCGCCGCGGTCACGATGCGCTGGCGTAAATGCTCGCAGTAGGGATGCGTGAAGTCGATATGCACCACGGCCTTGCCTTCACCATCGTAGAGCGTGCTGCGCCGGCCCCAGGTGTAGTCGATGATCTGATGCGGCACGGCGATGACGCCGGGCCCGAGATCGGCACGGATGCCGCCCACTGAAGCGACCGATACCACGTTCTCCACCCCCTGCGCATGCAGCGCCCACAAGTTGGCGCGGTAATTCACCAGATGCGGGGGAATCGTATGACCGTGGCCATGCCGTGCGAGGAAGACCACTTCGCGACCGGCGAGCCGGCCGAAGGTAAGCGGACCGGACGGCTCACCGTAAGGGGTACGTACCAGTTGGCGCCGGATGTGCTCCAGATTGGAGAGCTGCGTGAGCCCTGTACCGCCGATGACGCCGAGCATGCTTGGTCAGTCCTGAATACGTACTCGATGGAATCTATGTTGCGGCTATGAACTGCAGACCCTATCCGTTGGCTTCACCCCGCCATTTTCGCGCAGACTGAAAGGATGGTTCCTACTCCTTCACCGCATAGATGGCGGGCAGGTTGCGCCAGGCCCCCTCGACATCCATGCCGAAGCCGAACACGTAGCGATTGGGGACCGACACGCCGACGAAATCCGCGCGGATCGGTTTGCTCCGGTTGATATCCTTGTCAGCGAACACGGCGCTGTAGAACGCCGCCGCGCCCTGCTGCAGCAGGCGCTCGCGAATCGCCGCCAGGGTATGGCCTTCATCCAGAATATCGTCGAGCACCAGCAGGACCCGGCCTTCGAGCGAGCGGCGGGGCTCGACTTTCCACTCGACCGACCCGCCTTGCATCGCGCCGCGATAGCGCGTGACGTGGATGTAGTCGAACTCCAGCGGAAAATGCAGCAGCGGCAGAAGCTGCCCAGTGAACACCACGCCTCCGCCCATCACACCCAGCACGAGCGGAAACTGCCCGGCCATCTGCAGGGTGATCTCGCCGGCGAGGCGCCGTACGGCCGCCGCCGTCTGCTCCGCGTCGCATACGATATCGGCGCTCTCGAGCACCTTCCAGAGTCGCTCAACCGGGGGCTGCATACTGATCGATCAACCTTTGCGATCGGCCTCGAGCTTGGACAAGAACTCGCAGAAATCCTTTCCGACCTCCGCGTGCTTGAGCGCGTACATGACGTTGGCCTCGAGGTAGCCGAGCTTGGAGCCGCAATCGAAGCGCCGTCCTTCGAACTCGTAGCCGAACGCGCCCTCGGATTTGAGCACAGCCGCAATCGCGTCGGTGAGCTGAATCTCGCCGCCCGCGCCGGGAATCACGCGCTCCAGGATGTCCAGCACGGTCGGTGTCAAGATGTAGCGGCCGACCACGGCAAGATTGGACGGCGCCACCTCCGGATGGGGCTTTTCCACGATGCCGGTCAGCTTATACAAGCGCTCTCTCGCTGCCTCGCCTTTGATGATGCCATAGCTGCCCGACTCCGCGAGCGGGATCGGCTGCACGGCGACGATGGTACGCTGTTCCTCGCGGAAGTGCTCCACCATCTGACGCAGCACCGGCACCCGTGCGTCGATCAGGTCGTCGGCCAGAATCACGGCGAACGGTTCATTGCCCACTACCGCGCGGGCACACAGCACCGCATGCCCGAGCCCGAGCGCCTCCGATTGGCGCACGTAGGTGCACGAGACATTCTTGGGCAGGATATCGCGCACCTGGTCGAGGAGATTGTGCCGCCCGCGCTCTTCGAGCTCGGTCTCGAGCTCGAAGGCTTTGTCGAAGTGATCCTCGATCGCACGCTTGTTGCGGCCGGTGATAAATACCATATGCGTAATGCCGGAGGCAACCGCCTCCTCGACCGCGTACTGGATGAGAGGCTTGTCCACGATCGGCAGCATCTCCTTGGGGCTCGCCTTGGTGGCCGGCAGGAAGCGGGTGCCTAGGCCCGCCACCGGGAATACCGCTTTTGTGATCCCATTCAATTTCATTACTTCGGCCTCGATTGGAAAGTCATTTGTCATCGGAGAGCAACTTGAGCAGGCCCTCCTCGTCGAGCACAGAAATGTCGAGCTCCCTGGCTTTGTCGTACTTGCTCCCTGGGTCGGCCCCAACTACGACGTAGTCGGTCTTCTTGGAAACGCTGCCGGTCACCTTGCCCCCCGCCGCCTGGATGCGCTCTGCGGCCTCCTCTCGCGCCAGGTGCGGCAGCGTTCCGGTCAATACGAATGTCTTGCCGGCCAGAGTCGTGCACCGTACGCTCGTCTTCGGCGCCTTCCATCTGACTCCCGCGGCCAGCAAGTCGTTCACGACTTTGCGATTGTGTGGCTCGTGAAAGAAACTGGCGATGCTTTGCGCAACCACCGGCCCGACATCCGGCACTTCCTGCAATTCCTCGACATCGGCATCCATCAGCGCCTGGATGTCGCCGATTGCATTCGCCAGATCGCGCGCGGTAGATTCCCCCACGTTGCGAATGCCCAGCGCATAGACGAACCGCGGCAGCGTGGTGTTGCGACTGTGATCGATCGCCGTAATCAGGTTCGCGGCTGACTTCTCGCCCATGCGCTCGAGCTCGCTCAATGTTTCCGGCGTGAGTCGATAGATGTCGGCTGGAGTCTTGAGCAGCTCGTGGTCCACGAGTTGTTCGACCAGCTTCTCGCCCAGCCCTTCGATGTCTATCGCGCGGCGCGACGCGAAATGCAGGATCGCCTGCCGGCGCTGTGCCGGACAGAACAAGCCGGCACTGCAGCGTGCGACCGCCTCGCCTTCCAGCCGCTCGACGTCCGAGTGGCATACCGGGCACTTGCGCGGCAACTTGAATACCTTGGTATCCGGCGGACGCTTCTCCAGCAGTACACGCACCACTTCCGGAATCACGTCGCCGGCCCGTCGCACCACCACGGTGTCGCCCGCGCGCACGTCTTTTCGATGCACCTCATCCTGGTTGTGCAGCGTCGCGTTGCTCACGGTCACGCCGCCGACGAACACCGGCTTCAGCTTCGCCACCGGCGTCAGCGCACCCGTGCGGCCGACTTGCACATCGATATCCAGCACCTCGGTGACCGCCTCTTCGGCGGGGAACTTGTGCGCGACTGCGAAGCGCGGCGCGCGCGAGACAAAGCCGAGCTCGCGCTGCTGAGCGAGCGCATTGACCTTGTACACCACGCCATCGATGTCGTATGGCAGCTCCGCGCGTAACTCGCCGATCTCCCGATAGTAGCTGAGCATGCCTTCGAGCCCGCTCACCACGCGCCGCCGCGGAGAGACCGGCAAATGCAGTTGCGCCAGATAGTCGATCTGATGGCTGTGCCGGTCAGTGGGCAGGCCTGCGCCTTCGTACCGGCCCAGCGCGTAGGCATAGAAGCTAAGCGGACGGGAGGCGGTGATGCGCGGATCCTTCTGGCGCAGCGTTCCGGCTGCGGCATTGCGCGGGTTCACGAAGGTCTTTTCGCCCCGCTCCTGCAGCGTGCGGTTCAAGCGCTCGAAGTCCCTCTTCAGCATGATCACTTCGCCGCGCACCTCGAGAATCTTCGGCGGACGCTCGACGTTCAGGCGTAACGGGATGGCGCGCACGGTGCGCAGATTAGGGGTCACGTCCTCACCGGTATAGCCGTCGCCGCGCGTGGCGCCTTGCACGAACACGCCGTTGTCGTAAGCAAGCGTCACCGCCAGTCCGTCGAACTTCGGCTCGGCGGCGTACTCCACGTGCTCCAACCCCAGCCCCTCGCGGACGCGACGGTCGAATTGCGCCGCTTCCTCTTCGGTGAGTGCGTTATTGAGCGAGAGCATGGGCAGTGCATGCGCGACCGGTGCGAAATCGGTCTGCGCCCGGCTACCGACTCGCTGCGTCGGGGAATCGAGCGAGGCCAGCTCAGGATGGGCCTGCTCGAGCTCCTGCAGCTCGCGAAACAGCCGGTCGAACTCGGCGTCGCTGATTTCGGGCGCGTCCTCAACGTAGTAGAGATAGTTGTGATGCTCGATCAGGCGACGCAGCTCGCGCGCGCGTGCAGCTGCTTTGGCGGGAACGCTCATCCTGGATGAGGGGTACCCGGGGGCGTGTTCATGAAAGATCTGGGCTAGCTGAACAGGCGCAGCGCCGTACGGCTTCCGGCCTCGATGCCGCGCGCCTGCATCTCGCCGTAGATGCGCCGCAACTGATTGCGGATCTGCTCCAGGCCGGCCTCGGTCACGGCCGTGCGATTGTCATCGACCAGCGTGCCGCCCAGCTGCTCGGCGAGCTGCTTTCCAGTGTGCACCATCTGATCGAACGCGACCACGCCGTCGGTCAGGCGCGGCACATCCAGCAACAGCGTGACACCGTTGATCGTGCTGGTCTTGATGCGATCGGGATCGAGCGGGCCGCTTTGCATGTTCTCCAGGCTGAACAGCGCGATGCCATGCGCATCGGCATAACGGAAGGCGCTGTCGTCCATGCGAAAGCCCACCGCCTCTGCGCAATTGCGCACCTTGAAGCCGGAGAACGGCTCTCCGGTCGCCGCGACCACGTTCAGGCCCACCACGACGTCGACGTCCGCGCAGAACTGATCCAGATCCTTGGCCACCTGCGCATAGGGCGCGAGATCCGGCGCATCGATGGTCGCCTCGATGTTCTGCGCCCACTGCGTCACCAGACTCTGGAAAGCGAACAAGTCGTCTTGCGTTACATGGCCGCGCCGATCGGCGAGCTGAAGCGCTACGCGCACACGCGTCACGCCCGGTGGTGCGCTTGCCACCGGACCCCACGCGCCGGGTGAGGCCGAGGCGAGAACCTGTAAGCGTTTGCCCAAGCCATCGAGCGCCTCCAGCAGGCGCTGCAGCCCATCGCGGCCGAGCACCTGAACGGCATTGACCTGGATGATGTAGTCGATGGGCGAAGGGTCGGTATCGGCACTCGTGCCGACCGGCACGCCGACCGGTTCCACGCGTCCGAGCCTCACAGGCTCCGGTTCGTCGCCACCGGGGCTGAGCAGGGGCTCGATGCGATCAGTAGGCATGGGTGCCGGCGCCGGGCTTTCCAGCAGCGCATCGCCGCCGTCCTTGCCGAAGCTCGCTTCGGCCCGCCGGCGGAAGCGCGCCTCCTGCATTCGGTTGTAGACGACAACGCCTGCGATCACGACCACACCGATGAACAGCAGGCCTATCTGCAAGTCGCTCATGAGCTTGTCATGCGGCACCTCTCGTGGAAGAGCCGGGCCGCGCCGTTGGCTTCGTCGTGCGCAAGTCGCGCCGGCCGCGCGCCATCCGCTTCATGCCGCGGCCTCCTCTGTCAACCGCAAGGCTTCCTCGATATCCACCGCCACCACCTTGGACACGCCCTGCTCCGGCATGGTGATGCCGACCAGCTGGCCCGCCATCTCCATGGTGATCTTATTGTGGCTGATAAACAGGAACTGCGTAATCTGGGACATCTTGCGCACCAGGTCGCAGAAACGCTCGGTATTGGTGTCGTCGAGCGGCGCGTCCACCTCGTCGAGAAGGCAGAAAGGCGCCGGATTCAACTGGAACAGTGAGAATACCAGCGACAGCGCGGTGAGCGCCTTTTCGCCGCCCGACAGCAGGTGGATCGACGTGTTCCGCTTGCCGGGCGGCCGCGCCACGATCTGCAGGCCGGCGTCGAGGATTTCCTCACCGGTCATCACCAGTCGTGCTTCGCCTCCGCCGAACAGCGCCGGGAACATCTGCACCAGATTCTCGTTCACCTGGTCGAACGTGGTCTGCAGCCGCTCGCGCGTCTCTTTGTCGATGCGGCGGATGGCGTTCTCCAACGTACCCACCGCCTCGCGCAGATCCTGCGATTGCGCATCGAGATAGCTCTTGCGGCTGCGCGCCGCTTCCAGTTCCTCCAGCGCGGCGAGGTTCACCGCACCGAGCGCGGATATTTCCTCGCTCAACCGGTTGATATCGCCCTGCAGCGCGTTGGGGCGCATGCCTTTCTCGATGCGCGCAGCGAGCTGCTCCTCGTCGGCGCCGACCTCTGCGAGCTGCTGCGCGAAGTTCTCCTCGGCCAGCCGCACCTCCTGCTCCTTCAGGCGCAGGTCCCCGAGCCGGTCGCGCAGCGGATTCAAGCGCTGCTCGCAGCTCAGACGCTGCTGCTCGGTTTCCCTCAGGACGCGTTCGGCTTCGTCCAGCGCTTCGCGGGCCTGCGCGAGCGTACGCTCGCGCTCCACGCGCAGCCCCAGCGCGCGATCGAGCTCGATCTGGATCGGCGTATGGTCCAGCCCCGCGAGCTCTTGCTCGAGCGTATCGGCAGTGGCCGCAAGCCGCGCCTGCTTCTCGGCAAGCGCCGCCAGACTGCGCTCGATATCGCCGATCTTCTGGGCTGCGACGCGGTCCTGGAAATCCGCCTCCTGCAGCTGCGTGTGCGCGGCCTGCACCGCCTGCCGCTTGCCGGCGAGCAGCACCGAGGCATCATGATCCGCCTCGCGCGCGGCATTGAGTCGCTGGCGCAGATCGATCAGCTCCGATTGCAGCCGGGCACGCGCTTCCTCCGCAGCATCGCGCTGCGTCTGTTCGCCCTCTACTTCCACGTGAATCTCTTCCAGCTCACGCTCGATCTGGCTGCTGCGCTGGAGAGCGCGCTCGGCCTGCTCGGACAAGCGCACGTGATCGAGCTGCAGATCGTGACACTGCTGCCGCAGATCCTCCGCCTGCACGCGCAGATCCAGCGCTTCGTCGCGGCACTGCTGCAGCTGCGCCTGGGCCTGCGTGGCGTTCGCCCGCAGCCTCGCCCCCTCGTCCTCCAGTGCCGCGTGCTTGCGCCGCAGCTCTTCGATCTCGCGCTGGCGGGCGAGAATCCCATGCACCTCGGAATCCGCCGCATGAAAGCTCGCGCTGTTACGCGTAAACACGTGGCCCTGCGGGCACACCAGCATGGCGCCTGCGGGCAGGCTCGCGCGCTGCGCAAACCCTTCGGCAGCATCGAGCACCACATACACGCGATCGAGCCAGTCGGAGAGCACCATCGCCACACCGGGGTCAGTGCAGCTGATCAAGCTCAACAATGGCTTGCGCCCGGTGAGCTCGGTGGCTGAGGTCGGACCTTCGCCCTTCTGGAAGAACGACACTTTGCCCGGCGGGGGCTGATTCAGCCAGCCGGCGGCGCGCTGCAGATCGTCGATCGCGATACCGTTCAGGCGTTCGCGCAGCACCGCTTCCAGCGCATCTTCCCAACCGGGCTCCACACGCAGGCCCTGCCACAGACGGCCGAAGCCATCGAGCTGGTGATTGTCGAGCCAGGCGTGCATCTCGCCCGAGCGGCTCACCTGTTGCTGCAACAGCTCGAGCGCCGTGCAGCGCGCTTCCAGTGCCCCGAGCTCGCGCGCGAGCGCATCGGCCACCTCGGCAGCGGTGCGATGCGTGGCTTCGGCTTCCGGCAGAGCTTCCTCGACTTGGTTCAGGCGCTCGCGCCTGGCGTCGTATTGATATTGCAGGTCCGCAAGCTCACGCTCCAGCTGCTCCAGACCTTCCGGCTTGGCACGCTCCAGCTCGGCCTGCTCGTTTTCCAGGCGCTGGCGACGCTGCTCGAGCTGCGCGAGTACGCGCTCAGCATGCTCATGCCGCGTGGTCTCGACTTGCGTCGCCTGCTCGCAGCGCGCAGCCGCCTGCTGCGCGTCTTCCACTTCGTCGCGCGTGCGCTCCGCCTCTGCTTCCGCTTCGGGCAGTGCAGCGGATATTGATTCGTGCTCGCTGCGGCGCTGTTGCAGCAGCTCGCGGGCCTGGGTCAACGCCAGCTGCTGTGCGCTCAACGCCTCGCGCAGCTGAATGTCCTCGCGCTCGCCCTCGGCGCGCTCTTCCTCGACCGCACGCAGCTGATTCTCCACCCGGCGCTGGCTGTCGCGTTGATGGGCAAGCGCCTGTTCCAGGCGCGCCACCTCCGCATTCACTTCGTACAAAGCGCCTTGCGCCGCATGCACCATATCGGATTGCGCATAGTGCGACTGGCGCAACTGTTCCAGACTGTTTTCCAGCTCCCGCAGGCGTGCGGTCTCCGCCTCGAGCTGCACCGCCGCCTGCTCCATTTCCCGGTTCAGGCGGTTGCGCTGATGGGCGGCGTCCTGCCGCCGCAGCAGCCAGAGCAACTGCTGCGTGAGCTTCAACTGGGCTTCCAGGGTACGGTACTTGGCCGCGACCTCAGCCTGTCCTTCCAGGTGCTCGAGCTGCTTGGCGAGCTCCTGCAGGATGTCATCGACCCGCGCCAGATTCTCGCGCGTATCCTCGAGGCGCTGCTCGGTCTCGCGCCGACGCTCCCGATATTTGGAGATGCCGGCGGCTTCCTCGAGGAAGGTGCGCAGCTCCTCCGGGCGGGCATCGACGATGCGGGAGATCATGCCCTGCTCGATGATGGCGTAGGCGCGCCCGCCCAGACCGGTGCCGAGGAAAATATCCGCAACGTCCTTGCGGCGCACGTGCATGTTGTTGATGAAGTACGCGGACTCGCCCTCGCGCTCGAGCACGCGCTTCACCGAGATTTCGCTGTACTTGGACCACGGGCCCGCCGCCTTGCCCAGACTGTTGTCGAACACCAGCTCGACGCTGGCGCGATGCGTCGGCTTGCGCTCGCCAGAGCCGTTGAAGATCACGTCCTGCATGGTCTCGCCGCGCAGATGTCTGGCGGACGATTCGCCGAGCACCCAGCGTACCGCATCGATGACATTGGACTTGCCGCACCCATTGGGACCGACCACGCCGACCAGTTGCCCGGGGAGCGGAATGTGGGTGGGATCGACGAACGACTTGAAACCGGCGAGCTTGATGTGGGTGAGGCGCAATTGGCGATGTCGGTCTGAAGGAGTGGTTGAGTTGCGGCTATAATTCTCACGAACCCGTCGATAAAACAAGCGCCTGGACCGGGAGTCACAGGCGCCGCGCTATTTTAACCGAATCGTCACCCATTGATAATGGCAACGCAGCCCACAAAAATTCTGGAGACCTTTCCCAACCCGAACCCGGAGCGCGACTATCGCATCCTCATGGAGATTCCGGAGTTCACCTGCCTCTGCCCGAAAACCGGCCAGCCTGATTTCGCGACGCTGTATCTGGACTACATCCCCGACCGCGCCTGCGTCGAGCTCAAAAGTCTCAAGCTGTACATCTGGTCCTACCGCGATGAAGGCGCGTTTCATGAGGCGGTAACCAATCGCATTCTCGACGACCTCGTGCGAGCAGCCGCGCCGCGGTTCATGCGGCTCACCGCGAAATTCTTCGTCCGCGGTGGTATCTTCACGACTGTCGTCGCCGAGCACCGACACGCGGGGTGGGGGCCGGCTCCCGCCGTCGAGCTGGCGCAGTTTAACCCGCACTCGAGCACACGCACAGGGGACTAGCCGATCGTGAACCCTGATCTCGACCGCCTGCAACCCTATCCGTTTCAGAAGCTCACCGAGCTGCTGAAGGGACACAACCCGCCACGCGCCTCCAAGCCGATCAATCTTTCCATCGGCGAGCCGAAGCATCCCACCCCGGAGTTCATCAAGCGCGCACTCGCGGAAAATCTCGATGGGCTCGCCGGCTATCCCGCGACCGCGGGCACTGAAGCCCTGCGCAACGCTATTGCTCAATGGCTGCAGCGGCGCTTCGAGTTGCCGGCTGTGGATCCGCTGAAACAAGTGCTCCCGGTGAACGGCAGCCGCGAAGCGTTGTTCGCGTTCGCGCAAGCGGTCGTGGATGCAACGCGGCCCGCCGTCGTGGTGATGCCAAATCCCTTCTACCAGATCTACGAAGGGGCGGCGCTGCTCGCAGGCGCGCAGCCAGAGTTCGTCAATGCGCAGCCGGGCAACGGCTTTGTGTTCGATCCCGATCAGGTGCCAAGCTCAGTGTGGCCGCGCGTGCAGATGTTGTATGTATGCTCGCCGGCCAACCCGACTGGCAACGTCCTGCAGCTCGAGCAATG
>JBGQKF010000052.1:0-14637 GCA_041499435.1 Gammaproteobacteria bacterium | reverse complement strand
GCCGACCATCGCCAGGTCGGGCGCGCCGCCGCGCTCGGCGACGATGTTGGTGTAGCGCACCTCGCGCTCGAGCGAGCGCGCCAGCTCGAACACGTAGCGCTCCAGGCCGCCGAAGTTGTCGTCGGCGTAGCGGCCGAAGGTGAGGGCGCGGATCACTTCCGACCCGCGGCCCGCAGCGCGTCGCGGTACACCGCAATCGTCCTCTGCGCACAGGCATGCCAGGTGAATCGTGCCGCCTGCGCATAGCCGAGTTCGACGTGGCGCCGGACTTCGTCGTCGTTCTCGACAAACCGAAGCATCGCTTCCCGCAACCCATCGCCATCGCGCGGCTCCACCATGAGCGCCGCGTCCCCTGCGACCTCGGGCAGCGAGGCCTGGTTCGAGGTGATCACCGGGATGCCGCTCGCCATGGCTTCCAGCACGGGAAGGCCGAAGCCCTCGTAGATCGACGGGTAGACCAGGAATCGCGCAGCGGCGTAGAGCAATGGAAGGTCCGCCGCCGGCACGTACCCCAGCCAACGGACGTCGCCGCTCCGCTCCGCGGCTTCGAGCTTCGCTTCCAGGTCCCCGGTGATCCATCCCTTTGCGCCCGCCAACACCAGAGGCGCACGCCTTCTTGTGCTCTCAGGCAGCCTGGAATGCGCTTCGACGGCCTGGATGAGATTCTTTCGCGGCTCCAGCGTGCCGACGGCAAAGATGTACTGGCCGCGCTGCAACCCGTACCTGGCCATGCAGCCCGAGGTCTCCTCAGCGGTGCGTGGACGGTACTCAGCGGAAACGCCGAGGTGGATGGGGCAGACCCTCGCGGGGTCGACGCGGAACATCTCCATCACTTCGCGCCCAACGAACTCGGAATCGACGATGATCCTCGAGGCCCGTTCGATCGCGTCCGGCAGCATGCGCCGGAAGTTTTCGACGCGGTCCGCCGGATGCGTTTCGGGGTAGCGCAGCGGCGACAGGTCGTGGATCGTGATCACGATCGGGCCGTCGAAGCGGAACGGCAGGAAAGCCGGCTCGTGATAAAGGTCGAAGGCATGCTTGCGCACCCCAGCATCGAAGCAGCGTTGCTGGATGCCAAGGCGCCTCAGCCAGTAAGGCCGCGGGATCACCTTCAGGACCGCATCCTTCAGGCGGCCCGCGCCGGGCAGCGGCGAACTCCTGATCTCGCTCGACCAGCCCATGCCGTAGAACAGCGCCGGCTCGGCTTCGCCGCTTGCGCGCAGGGCGAGCGCAAGATTGCGGGTGTACGAAGCAATCCCGGTGTGCGGCGTGAGTAGCGAAGATCCATTCATGGCGAGGTTGATCGGCTTCACGAGCCCGCCACCTTGCGCACCGCGCCCAGGCCTGTTCCGAGCGCGTCCGCCAGCCACAGCTCCATACGGGAAAAACCGTAGGCTGCCAACTCGCGCTCGACTTCCCGCCACAAATCGCGCTCGGGCGTCTTGGCACGGGCCCCGATCCATTGCCGCAGGGGATGCTCGCGCCGCATGACCGCGAGGAATGCCCGCCGGGACGCTTCGTCGCCCGGGAACAGGATATCGGCAAGCTGCCTGTATCCCCGCAAGTCGATCAGCAGCCTGTTTGCCAGGCCGCCCGCCCTGAAGCTGTCGGTGCCGCCGCGGCAGAGGACCAGCGGCGCGGCAAGGTATTTGAAGCGCGCGCCGCTCCGCCCCATCGCAAACAACCGCGCCGCGTGCGCATAGCACGGCACCGCTGGTGCATGGGCTCTCGCCCAGGCCTCGCGGCGGAAGCCGATGCTGGTCATGAAGCTGAACAGCGCTCCCAGCGACTTCGCTGCCTGGAGGTAGGCAAGCAACTCCGCGGCGCTGGACAGGTCGACCGTACGGTCCCGACTTCCATCGGCCAGCCACGACTGCGGGTGGAGCGGCTCCAGCTCCGCGTCGCACCACACCCGATTGCAGAGGAGCATGTCGTTGCCGCTGCCGAACTCCGCGAGGATCCTGTGCACAGCGCCGTCCTGCAGGGCGTCGTCGGCGGAGAGCAGCCAGCAGTATTCCCCCGTCGCCAGTTCCACGCTGCGCGCCAAGTCTGCATCGATGCCGCCGCGGGTCTCCTGGCGGATATAGCGCAGCGCCGGCCATGCGGCGGCGATCGCCTGCACTATTTGCGATGTGTCGTCCGTCGAACCGCCGTCGAGCACCACCACTTCGACGCCCGCCGGCGCCTGCCTGCGCACGCTTTCGATCGCAGTACGGATGTAGCGCCCGTAGTTGTAGGTGGGCATGCACACGGAGAGCTTCGGGCCGCGCATCGACGCTCTATGCCGTCATTTCCTGCTTGGAACCAAACCGAAGCGTCGCAACGTCCTGTACGTGCCGCGCGCGAGCTTGAACGCGGTATTGCCCACCAAGTGATAGCCGGCGCGACGCAAGGAATTGCGTAGCGTGTGATCGCCATAGGTCTTGGCAACCAGACGGTCTAGTTCGGGAATCTCCGCCATACGGCCCTGCTCGCGGCACTGGACGCGCGCGAGCAGCATCGCCTTCAGCGGAAATTCAATGGCGATAACTCTCCTGACGTGCGCCGCCTCGATGCTGCGTTCACCGAATATCTCGGCGGCGATGCGGTGATAGCCGTCTATCGCGATCGCAAACCGATGCACTACGCCCTTGTCCATGAACGAGTCATTTTCCCCACGCTTGAGCTGCAGCGACTCGCCGAGGAACTTCACCGTAAGCCCATCTGGAATCATGCGCAATATCCTGACCACATGCGCCCAGCAACTCCCCACGTAGCTCTCCGCGAGGAGCTGTTCCTGCCAGCGGCTGCGGCGAAAGATGATGCTGCCCATGAAGCTGAAGATCGCTGTCGTCGTTTGCGCTAGTTCGAAGTACCTTGCCCTCTCCGTGGCGACGCCAAGATCGAAGATCGAACCCCATGCGGCATTCGAGACCGTGTGGTCCACGATCGGTTTCATGCCCTTGTCGCACAGCGTCAGGCCGCATAGGTAGATATCGAGGCTGGAGCCGATTTCGGACAGGACGCGCTGCAGCGCGCCCGGCTTCATCACGTCATCGCTGCTGAATAGCCAGCAGTATTCCCCGCGCGCCAACTCCACACAGCGCGCCATATCACGATCAATTCCGCCCCGCTGGGCTTGCCGGATGTAGGAGATCTGCGGATGCTCGCGCGCAAAAGGCAAGACCGCCGCCTCGGTGTCATCGGTCGAACCGCCATCGAGGATGACGATCTCCACCTCGGGTCGCAGCTGCGGGACGATTGAGTCCAGCGTTTCGGCGATGAATGCGCCGAAGTTGTACGTCGGCATGCAGATCGACAGGCGGACCGGCGTCATCGGCGCGCCTTTCCCGCGATCAGTGACAGGTACAGTTCCTTGTGCGCCCGCGCGATTTCGCGCCAGGCGTCGTGGCTTTCCGGCTCCCTGCGGGTACCCTGATACTTGCGCAAAGCTCGCTTCATGTCGTCCACATCTCCGGGGCGCGCATAGTACACATTGGCCTCGGAATCGTAGCCGTTGCGCTCCGACGACGTGCTCAAAGCGAAGGTCCCCTGGCCGATTGCGCCGTGCAGCGAGGAGTTCCACAAGCCTCCGCCAGACCGGTACGGAAATACCGCGGCGTCCGCCGCGGCCAGCAGCCTCGCAGCGCGGTCGCGGTCGACGAACCCGGTGATCGTCACCCGGCCTCGCCACTCGCTGGAGTTCGCAAGCGCGCGCAACCGTCTATGGTACGCATCGTCCGGCTTCAGCTCGCCGATCAAGAGCAGGTGGTGCTCGAGGGGATCGGCAATCCTAAACAAGAGGTCGACGCCCTTGTGCGGATAGGAAAATCCGAAGAACGCAACCAGTTTGGCGGCCCCGCAGCCGACGCCTTCCCGAATAGTGGTTCGCTCCACCTCGCCGAGCGTCACTACCGGTATTGCGCGGGCATTGGCGACGAAGCGCATCTTCTTTTCGGGGACCAGGATCTTTAGCACTCTCGGCAGCGTTGCGTGATACCCAAGACGTACGACGATCAGCTTGCGGGCGAGCAGGACCAGTGCATAGATCCAGCGATCCGCCCCGAAATTCGTCCTGGGCAGGAATTCATGCAATGTAACAACCACCGGCACGCGCCAGCGAAAGCGGGCGAGCCAGGCGATGGCAGCCAGACCGCTCCAGTTGTCGTAGCCCTGTGTGGGAAACTGGATGTGGACGACGTCGGGCCGCACTTTGCGCATGACAGATGCAAAGTGATGCCGCTCCTTGGCATGCCAGCTTGGCATGACGCGCAAGATTTCCGCACCAGCAGCCGGAAGTGTGCCCGCCTCGATCTGCGTTGTCAGCACCGAAACCCTGTCTTCGCCGTCCTCGGCCAAAGCCGAAACAAGGCGCGCTACATAGTCGCCGACCCCGCAGTGCATTGGCGGGTAGGAGCCGGAAACAAAGAGGATCTTCATTGGCAAGGCCGGTGCGCGGGCGATGATATCCGCCGAGAAACGGCAGCGAAGTTCATCGACCCATAATACAATTCGGGCTCCGTTCTCGTCTGGAATCGTGCCGCGGCGTCTCATCCTGCGATGGCCGCGGCAGCCCTGGAGAAGAATCAGATGCTATACAAGGAAGTAGCGGACTGCCGACTGTGCATGGGTACGAAGCTTGTCGATGTCTTGGATCTTGGCGAGCAGGCGTTGACGGGCGTTTTCCCCAAGTCCTCCACGGAATTCGTCCCCTCGGGGCCGTTGCGGCTGTGCAAATGCGAGACCTGCGACCTGGTCCAGCTGCGGCACAACTACGACCTCGGCCAGCTGTACGGGGAAAACTATGGCTACCGCTCGGGGCTCAACCAATCGATGGTTCAGCACTTGCAGAAAAAGGTCGCCAGAATCCGCAGCATAGTCGAGCTCAAGGACGGGGACCTGATCGTCGACATTGGCAGCAATGACAGCACCACGCTCCAGGCGTATCCCAGCTCCCTGACGCTGGTCGGCGTCGATCCTTCCGGGCCGAAATTCAAGAGCTACTATCCGGCGCACGTCCGCCTGATACCTGATTTCTTCAGCGCCCACCTAATGCAGGAGGCCTATCCCGGCCGACGTGCCAAAGTAATTACGTCGATCGCGATGTTCTACGATCTGGAACGACCGCAATCTTTCGTCGATGAAGTCGCGAGCCTGCTGGATGAACAGGGCGTCTGGGTTTTCGAACAGAGCTACCTGCCGCTAATGCTGGAGTCCAACTCCTACGACACCGCGTGCCACGAACACCTCGAGTACTACGCCCTGCACCAGATCAAGCGCATGACGGACCGGGCAGGGCTGAAAATCGTCGATATCGAGTTCAACGACATCAACGGCGGCAGCTTTTCGGTTGCCGCGGCAAAGCGTGAGGCGAAGTACCCGGAAGCTTCCGCGCTGATTGCGTCGACGCTGGCCAACGAGAACCGGCTTGGCCTGTCCAGCACCGAGACCTATCGCAACTTCGCACGTACGGCCGCCGACCACCGCGAACACCTAGTGCGCTATCTCAACCAGCTCAAGGAGTCCGGCAAGAAAGTGATTGGCTACGGTGCTTCAACGAAGGGCAACGTGCTGATCCAGTACTGCGGGCTCGATGCAAGCCTGGTCTCGTGCATTGCCGAGGTGAATCAGGACAAGTTTGGCGCCTTCACTCCGGGATCGAGAATTCCAATCGTCTCCGAGGCAGATGCACGGGCCATGAAGCCCGACTACTTCATGGTGTTCCCCTGGCATTTCCGCGCCGGCATTCTGAAACGGGAACAATCCTTCCTTGCCGCCGGCGGGAAGTTCATATTTCCCCTGCCAAGCGTGGACGTCGTATCGGCGTCGGGGATCGAAACAATCTGGCGTGCGCATTGAACACCGTCAAAGACCCCGATTCAGCTCCTTGAGTAGTGCGCGATGTTCCGCAGGGAAACTGCCGATGAATTCCTCGGTCCACTCCTGCACCGGGCCAACCGGCTTGGCCCACGCCGGCCGATACGAGTAGAAAAGCGCGTGGCGCGTTTCCCCGGAAAAATTCTTGCTGGCGGCGTGGACGGTGTTGCTGTGAAACAGCACGACATCTCCGGCGCGCGCCAGAACCATCTTTGCCATGGCGCGGAAACGCTCGTGGTCTGTCGCGGGCACGACCGAATAGTCGCGGTTGCTCCCCGGAGCGACCCACAGCGGCGAGTGTTCTGCAGAAAGGTCCGTAAGGTAGAAAGCAACATTCACCCATGAAGCCGAAGAATTGCGGAAGTCGCTTTCCGGTTCGCCGATGCCATAGTCGACATGCAGCGCCTTTCTCTGGCGATCCGCCGCATCCCTGACATCCGGGGGCGTCTCCACGTATGCGGCCTTGAAGAACCGGACTTCTTCACCGAATATCGCCCTGAGGGCGAGTAGCAGGCGGTCATTCACCACCAGGCGCCTGGCAAATGGCGCCTTCCATACGTCTTCGGTAGTCCCCTTCAGCCCATGGGTGGCGATTTCGCCGATCGCCTGCCGCACTTCATCCCCGCTCAGGGCGCCCGGAATTACCAGGAATCCATTCTGGTTGAAGTATCGGGCCTGATCCGAGGGGGTCATTGTTCCCCAGTTCACATTCACTTCCACCTGCTCCCGCTTCTTGAACGCTAGCGTCGCAAACGTGTACTTGAACCCGCCAAGCTCGAAGTCGGGCTCCGTGCAATCCCAATCGGGGGCATCCACGAGCTCGCAGTCGCCCAGCTTCGTCATGAGGCGCTGCGAAAGGTCCTGCTTAGTGTAGAAGCGGAAATCGCTGTCGATGACAGGATCGCCGACCTTGTAACCTTCCTTGAAATCGCAGGTGAGCACGCCAACGCCTCCGGGCGCCAGTAGGTCTGCCATCTGCCTGACGAACTTCTCGTCGTCGCGCACGTGCTCCAGGACCGACGTGGAAAACACGATGTCGTAGCTGCCGGGTCTGGTCGACGGCAGTTTAGTGAATGCATCCAGGTCCAGCTTGTTGACCGCCGGGTCGATCTCCTCCAGCGCGTAGCCGAGCTTCCTCAGCGAAATCGCAGCGGTGTCCTCGAAACTGCCGACACACAGGATCCTCGGATTGCCGAATCGCCCGGCAAACTGCTCCACGGCGTCGAATATGAATGCCTGCTGGATGTTCGCCCGGGGTATCTTCTTCGCGATGATGTCCGGAACGATACGTCCCATCCGCGAGATTACCCCCGCGTACTCGATGCGGGCGCCGTCGTCGAGGATCCGGTTGAAATGCGATCTTGGCTTGAGAGCACCCAGCAGCGAAAGCGTCTTGGTCACAAGCCACTTGCCGGCATACCTGCCCGGCGCCCAGATGTAGCGGGCCACCCGCCTATTCACGCCATTGATCACTCGAATCAGAAATATCATTCTTGATTTTCCACTTGCGCCCTTCGGTGCTTCAATTTGCCGGTTTTCCCCGGCCAGTATCTCATCCAGGATGCCTTCGTAGCGCAGGCGGATTCGGTCTGGCGCCCATTCCGCAAGGAGGTGCCGGTAGGGCTCGATTCCGCTCTGGATGATCTCACGCAGCGAAGCATTTTCGATCGTGATCGGAGGCTGCAGATCGAACAGGTGCCGGAACATCACCGACCTCGTGATCGCCAGGGGACGGCGAGCGGTCATCGCCTGGTCGACGGCGCTGGAGATGCCGGCCCGCGGCAGGTAGTCGTAGAGAAACGCGTTCAGGCTGTTGGAAGCGAGAAACTCCAGCAGGCCGCGATCGTCCAGAAATTCGTGGGAGCCAACAAGCCTGATGCCGGGTTTCCACAGGCACTCCCGGCACCGGTCGATCTGCTCCCGCGCAAGCGCGCCATCCTTGTCGATGATACCGTTCGCCGGAATGTTAATCCTGATCACCGCCTCGTCGAATTCCTGCTGCACGACGTCCACCAAGCGCCTGAAGCCTTTGCTGCCGACCGAGAAACCGAAGCTCCCGACGGTCACGACTGGCGGCAGGGGGTGCCGGTTCTCGTAGGCGGGGATGATCCGCCCGGTGGAGAACACTCGCCGATTCCCGGCGCGCAGTGTCGGATCCCCCATGACGTAGTACCGGTAGAAGCCCTCGCCCATGGTGTCGGCTTCGTCTTGCGTCATTTCGTGCATCACGGCAATGCAGGGAACCGGGTATCTCTGGGGCGCGTCGATGCGGATAAATGGAAGGGTCTGCGGATGATGGTTCACGAACAGCGCAGCGCAAGCCGATTCCGCCACGGCCTTGTCGAGATCGGCGAGGCTGGCGATCCCCGCATACACAAACTCGAAGCGGCCCGATTCCTTCAGCGCCTTGAAAAGATTGTGGCCGTACTGGTGTACGCCACAGTTGGGAACCGCGTAGTTCGCGAACAGTATCGTCCTAGCGGTCCTCATGACATGAAAACTGCGCGCCCCCATTGGCGCATCTGCCGCGAAGACAGGGAAGCCAGCAACGTTGCGAGAGCCCAAGTAGCGGCTACGAAAATGATGGTCGCGAGAATTCCCAAGTCAACTGGCATAAGTAAGCGGCCAAGCCCAACGATTAGGAATGTCGAAAGCAGTGGTAGCAGTACGTCCCCCAGCAACCACTTCCCCGTTTCACCACCAAGTAGATATTTGTGGGTTACTGGCAAACCAATTGCGAGATACAGGCCGTTCGCTACCGCCCACATAGCAGCGCCACCTTTTGCGCCATAGTGCGTTGTTGCAAAGATGATTGACGGTATGAGGAATACGAGCAATCCCAAATTAATGACCAGACCAATGACGGTCCGCCCATGTGCTAGTTGAAGCGCAAAAGGGATATTCATCAATCCGTTCAAACAAGTTCCCAGAACCAGCAAGCTGGCAATCGGGGCCACGTTAACCGCCAACTCGCGATCATGCAGCCAAATTTGAGCGATCTCTTGGGAGAAGAACGCGATGATGGCGGCCAATGGCAAAACTAAGGCAGCCAGCACTTGACTTGCTGTGTGGTAGCTAACGCTTGTGGCGTGAGCATTACGCTGAGCGACAAGAGATGTGAATCTAGGAAAGTATGCGCTAAATATCGGCGTGATCAGTACGTATAAACCCCGAGCCAGCGCACCCGCTAGGCTGTATTGCGCAAACGTTTCCAACGACAGTAGCCGACTGAGAATGAGCTTGTCGAGATGGGTTATTACCAAACCTGTTATTGAAATTCCGCTCATGCCAAGAGAGAAACGCCAGTGTGCGCGCAGCACACGAAGATTGGCGGCAGTTTGGGAGCGGCTAACGCCGATCTGTAACCAAAAGTGGAAATAGAGGAACGCGAGTTGACACAGCAGCACGCCGGCCTGCCAGGCCAGAAGCGCCGCTACAGACCGGGGGCCGAGCCAGACGAGCATCAGGCCGCCGATGCTCCCCAGCGCGCTGAACGGAATCTGTATCGCATTGAGCAGGACTTGCCGCTGCAGACCGGCAAGGCCGCTCTGGTAGAAGGTGCATGGCCATTGGAGCAGCGCGAGCAGCGCGAATACCCTCGCCGATTTCAGCACCTCCGCCTGGCTGAGCTTCTCCGGCTTCAGCCAGACTTCCGTCAGCGAGGGCACCGCGAAGAAAAGCAGCACTCCCATCGCGAGACCAAGGAGCCAGTACCAGCGTTCCAGTGTACCCACGAACAATGCCAGCGAGGCCTTCTCCGCGACCCCCGGGCTGCCTCCCGAGAACCGCGCAACCTCGCGGCTTACCGTGGCGCCAAGCCCGAAGTCGAAGATCTGGCAGACGCTTTGCAGGACGAAAAAGAATGCGATGAGGCCATACGCTTCGATGCCCAGCAGCTTGATGTAGAACGGGGTGCAGGCGATGGCGAGGAGGATGCTCCAGGCCTGGCCGGCGATATTCGAGGCGATATTGAAGCGGACACGGCTCATTCGCGGCCTTCCTGGTTGCCTGCCACAGCCGTGCGGGCGGGCTAGGCCCGACCGTACTTGTCTTCAAACCGTACGATGTCGTCTTCCCCGACGTATTCCCCGCTCTGCACTTCGATCAGCACCAGCTCCAGCTTGCCGGGGTTCTCCAGCCGGTGCTTGTTGCCGGCGGGAATGTAGGTGGACTGGTTGGTGTAGACCATGCTCTCGTCCTCGCCGTTGGTGACCTTGGCAGTCCCTCTCACCACGATCCAATGCTCGCTGCGATGGTGATGCATCTGCAGCGAAAGGCTCGCGCCCGGCTTCACCACTATGCGTTTTATCTTGAAGCGCGACCCCTCCTCGAGCAGGGTATACGTTCCCCACGGCCGGCTCACCGTGCGGTGCAGGCGAAATGACTCGTGCCCGCGCTGCTTGAGCGCCTCGACCACCTGCTTCACATCCTGGGCGCGGTCCTTGGGCGCGATCAGCAGTGCGTCCGGGGTATCCACCACCATCAGTCCGGACACGCCTACCGCGGCAACGACCCGGTCGTTGGCGTGGACGAAGTTGTCCTTGGAATCGACGAATACGGTAACCCCGGAAGCGCGATTCCCGCCCGCGTCCGGTTCGACTAACCGGCTGACCGCTTCCCAAGAGCCGATGTCGCTCCAGCCAAAATCGCTGCTGACGACTTTCACGCGCCGCGATTTCTCCATCACGGCGACGTCAATGGAGACATTCGGCGCTTTCTCGAACGCCTCCGGCTTCAGCTCGATGTAGCTCGCGCCATCGGACTTCAGGCCGGTCTGGTCCAGGCAGGCGTTGGCCGCCTCCAGGACCGCTGGAGCGTGCGCGGACAATTCCTGCAGCATGGCTCCCGCGGTAAAGCAGAACATCCCGGAATTCCACAGGAATCCGCCGCCAGCGAGGAACTGCTCGGCGCGCGCGCGATCCGGCTTTTCCACGAAGCGCTTGACCGCGTGCACCACCGGCACCGCCGTCGCGGCGCCCAGTTCGATGTAGCCGAAGCCGGTTTCCGGACGATCGGGAACGATGCCGAAGGTCACGAGATCGCCCTTGCGCGCCGCGTCCGCAGCGTGCTTCGCGGCTTCCGCGAACGCCTTGTCGTCCTTCACCAGGTGGTCGGCGGCCATCACCAGCATCACTGCTGCCTCGCCATGAACGGCGCGTACCCACAGGGCGGCGGCGGCAACGGCAGGCGCGGTATTACGTCCCTGGGATTCAAGCAAGAACCGGCAGCGCGCAGCGCCCAGCTTCGCCTTCTCGAACTCGTCGCGGCTGAGGAAGTAGTAGTCGCGGTTGGTCACTGTGACGATGTCGCCCTCGCCGGACAGCAAACCGGCACGCGCATACGCCTTGCGCAACAGGCTTTGCCCGTCCGGCAGCAGCATGAACGGCTTCGGATGGCCTTCGCGCGACACCGGCCAAAGGCGCGTGCCCGCGCCGCCCGAGAGGATTACCGGTACCAACATGCGGTGCTCATGCCTCTCTGGCCACGCGCCGCATGTCGGCGTCGACCATCATCGAAATGAGCTGCTCGATCGATGTCCTGGCCTGCCATCCGAGCTTGGCCTTGGCCTTAGCAGGGTTGCCGAGGAGCACATCCACTTCTGCGGGTCGGAAGAACTTTTGGTCGATGACCACGTAGTCCTCGTAGTTCAGGCCGACGTGCGAAAACGCGATCCGGCACATGTCCCGTACCGTGGTGCTGCGCCCGGTGGCGATGACATAGCTGTCCGGCTGCGTCTGCTGCAGCATCAGCCACATGGCCTCGACATAATCCCCGGCGAAACCCCAGTCGCGCTTGGCGTCGATGTTGCCAAGGCGCAACTCCTTCTGCTTGCCGAGCTTGATGCGCGCCACCGCGTCTGTGACCTTGCGCGTCACGAACTCGATGGCGCGCAGCGGCGACTCGTGGTTGAACAGGATCCCGCTCGAGGCATGCAGGTTGAAGCTCTCGCGGTAATTGATGGTGATCCAATGCCCGAACAGCTTGGCCACCCCATAGGGACTGCGCGGATAGAACGGCGTCGACTCATCCTGGCGCTCGGCCTGGATCTTGCCGAACATCTCGCTGGTCGAGGCCTGGTAGAAGCGGATCTTCGGGTTCGACAGACGCAACGCCTCCAGGGCGATGGAAACCGAGAATCCGGTGGCTTCGGCCGTCAGCAGGGGTTGGTTCCACGACGAAGTGACAAAGCTCTGCGCCGCCAGGTTGTAGTACTCCTCAGGCTTTGCCGCTTCGATCGCGCGCAGGATGGAAGACAGGTCGAGGATGTCGCCGTCCGCCAGTCGCACCTCGCTCAGGATGCCAAGTTCGCGCAGGCGCCACAGGGTGTCGGTGGCGCGGCGCGGGACCAGTCCCGTCACCTCGTAGCCCTTGCCAAGCAGCAGCTTCGCCAGGTAGGCCCCATCCTGGCCGGTAATGCCGGTAATCAGTGCGCTCTTAGCCATCAGTCAGCGGGGTGTCCAGCTATCCAGGAGATCGCGAAGCGACTGCTCGAACGGCACGCTTGATGCCCAGCCCGTATCTTCGCACAGCTTGCGATTGGAGCCGTAGTGCCGCGTCTGCTCGTTCGGCCGCAGTTTGTCGGTGGCGCTCTTCACCGCGGCGCTCACGCTCGCCAGCTCCAGCATGCGCCGCAGGACATCGCCCACGTTGCGCTCCACGCCGGAGCAAACGTTGTATGCCTCGCCGGTAACGCCCGAATCGAGCAGCTTGAGGTAGGCGCGCACGACGTCGCGCACGTCCGAGAAATCGCGCGTCACGTCGATGTTGCCGACTTCGATGGCCGGCGCGCGGCGGCCCTGCTTGATCTCGGCGATCTGCTTGGCAAACCCCGCGACGGCAAAGCGTTCCGATTGTCCCGGCCCAATGTGGTTGAACGGGCGCGCGATGAGCACGCGGACCGGCGAAGTCTGGCTCAACTGGTAGCAGTAGGCTTCCGCCGCCAGCTTGCTGGCGGAGTACGGATTGCGCGGCCTGGGCAGGTGCATCTCCGTGATCGGCAGTTCCTCCGCAGGCACGGCGCCGTAGATATCGCCGGAACTCACGTACAGGAAAGCACCGCGGAATCTGCGGCGGTCCAGCGCTTCGAGCAGGTTGATGGTGCCGTGGAGGTTCACATCGTAGGTTTCGTGCGGCCGCGCGATGGAGTCGGGCACGAAAGTGATCGCCGCCAGGTGGATTACTGCGTCCGGCGATTGCCCAGACAGCGCGCGATCAAGCGCTTCGGGCTGGCGCAGGTCTACCTCGTCGGTCAGCGGGATGATGCGCGCGAACCCGCCGATGCCGCCAGGGCCGACCATGCCTAGGAGCGTGCGGCCCACGAATCCGGACGCCCCGGTGACGAGTAAAGTTTGCATCCCGCTGAAGGCCGAAAGGTGCGCGATTATAGCGGCGGCAGATGCTGCAGGACTTCGTCCAGGTCCGTGCGCCATGCAGGCAGGTCGTATTCGAATGCGCGGACGAACTTGGCGCTGTCGAGTACGGAGTACGCGGGCCGCCTGGCGGCGCTCGGGTATTCGCTCGATTTGATAGCGACGACTTTCGCGTCGATGCCAGCCGCGGAAACGATGGCCTGCGCGAACCCGTGCCAGCTCGTCTCGCCGCCCGCGGTGACGTGGTACAGGCCGGCAAGGTCGGGGGACTGCACCGTGCGGGCCATGGCCGCCGCCGTTGCCCGCGCCACCAGCCCGGCCGAGGTCGGCGCGCCCACCTGGTCCGCTACCACTCGCAACAGCTTCTCGCTGAGCGCCTTGCGCCGGATGGAGAGCAGGAAGTTCTGTCCCCGCTCGGCGTAGATCCAGCTGGTGCGCAGGATCAGACAGCGGCATAGGGAAGACTGGATCGCCCGCTCGCCGGCCAGCTTGCTCCGGCCGTAGGCATTGATCGGCGAAGTCGGATCGTTTTCCGTGTATGGCGATCCCTTGCTGCCGTCGAAAACGTAGTCCGTGGAGTAGTGGACCAGCAACGCGCCGAGACGCTTGGCCTCCCGCGCGAGCACGCCGACCGCGGTCGCGTTCACCGCATGGGCCAGTTCCGGCTCGGACTCCGCGCGATCCACGGTCGTGTAGGCAGCCGCGTTGACGATCGCGTCCGGCTTGGCGCCACGAACGACTTCGCTGATGCGCGCTACGTCCTGCAGGTCGAGGTCGGCGCGTGCAAGGGCGGTGACTTCGCCGAGCGGGGCTAGTGCGAGCTGCAGTTTCGATCCGACCTGGCCATTTGCACCGGTCAGCAGGATCCTCAAGCGAACACCTCCGCCGCGTTGAGCGGCACGCCGCGCCGGTCCTTCTCCGCCACCACCGGCTCGCCCCGCAACGGCCACTGGATCCCCAGCGCCGGATCGCTCCAGAGCAAGCTGCGTTCATGCTCCGGCGCGTAGTAATCCGTAGCCTTGTAGAGCACGTCCGCGGACTCCGACACGACGACGAACCCGTGCGCGAACCCCGCCGGGATCCAGGCGCTGCGCTTGGACTCCGCCGAGAGCGCGAACCCCACCCACTTGCCGAAGCTCGGCGAGCTACGGCGCAGGTCCACCGCCACGTCCCAGATTTCGCCCGCGATCACGCGCACCAGCTTTCCCTGCGGCTGCCGGATCTGGTAGTGCAACCCGCGCAGCACGTTCTTCGCCGAGCGCGAGTGGTTATCCTGCACGAACTCCACCTCCAGCCCGGTCGCCTCGCGGAACGCGCGCCGGTTGTAGGCCTCGAAGAAGAAGCCGCGCTCGTCGCCGAATACCTTCGGCTCGAGCAGCAGCACCTCGGGGATCGCGGTGCGCACGACCTG
>JBGQKF010000051.1:0-14715 GCA_041499435.1 Gammaproteobacteria bacterium | reverse complement strand
GTTCACGCGTTCTCGCAAGTTGCGACGCATCAACAATCGACTTTCCGAGCTCACATCGTCGCTGAACGGCAGTTTCGCGATATCGCCTCGATCGAGCGCGATCAGCGTGCGGCGGAGGATGCCACCGAGTCGGATGCCACCATTGCCCTCGTACGACGTGAGGTTGTTGGTGTCGCCCTGCGGGTAATTGAACTCTTTCTGGCGAGTCTTGACGTAGACGTCGGTGTTCGTCAGTTCGCCGAAATAGATCTCCGGCCGTGTTATTGTGAGACCCGGGATCGTGCTTTGTATCGGCATATTGCTCAAGACAAGTGCCGGCAACCCTTCCGTCGTGAAGCCATTCACCGGGTTCATGGTGAGGCCATACCCGTGGGTGTAGATCAGCTTCTCGTTGATCCAGTTGCGACTGCTTTCCGGCAACTTGTTTACATTGAGCTCGCGCGTCGCGAGCATCATCTGGCGAACGGAGCCGCCGACCTGATAGCGATCGATGTCGATATCGGGAAAGTCGTAGTAGGTGCGAATCTCCTGAATCTGGCGCAGCGTGTCCTGCAGGGCGCGCCAATCCCACAGCCGTATGTTTTCGAGCGTCGTCTGATTGTGCAGTGGGTCAACCGCCTCGATTCCCGAGTCGGCGGGGAACGGGTGCGGCTCGATGCGGTCGAGCGCGTACGCGCGCCGCGTCATCTCGATGTTGTGGGCGATGAAGGGCCGCTCTCGTACCAGCTGGTTCGGTTTCACGATGAAGCTGCTAACGTACCAGCCCACAACGTCGACGATGACGTAGCAGACGATGGCCGGAACGACGGACGCAACGAGCCATCGCCGCCGGAGTGCCGAGATGGCGCAGACCCCCGCCATGGCCGCGCCTGCGATCAGCGCAACGCAGACGACCAGCATGCCGGTCAGGGCGACGTGCGCGTCGGTGTAGGTAACGCCTGCGAAGATGGTGCCATCCTGGAACAGCCGCTCGAAGCGTCCCAAGTACACGCGCGCGGCGAGCATCAAGAGCACCGCAGCGAAACTAATCGACAACCCGCGCCACCGTCGCATCGGGCCCGCGACAAAGCGGCGCTCGGTCGATACACGCGCGCCGCCGGTGACGACGACGAACAGGGCGGCGATTGCGCAGGCGATCACGGCCAGCGTCAGCAACCAGCCGGCGATGAGCTGCCAGGCCGGCAGCGTAAACAGGTAAAAGCTCAGGGGCCGCCCGAAAACGGGGTCGAGCGTTGTTACGCCACGCGGGGCGTACCAATAGAGGGCCAGTGTCGTCCAGCGAGCCATCATGCTGGCGCCGATCGCGACGCCGATTGCGAGGGCCAGGGCGAGCGCGGTCAGATTGAGGACCGGTCCAACCGGCAGTTTCACCCGTTGTCGGTTGATGAGAATCGTTGTGCCGATCAACTCGTCGAGCCGAGCGGGCTTCAGCGCCAAAAACACTCCATAGAGCGCCAGGAAAGTGATGAGGGCGAACGCGCCGAAAGTCGCGGCCTCAAGACTGAGCCGGGTCCAGAACACCGACGTGTATCCGAGCGACTCGAACCAGAGTGCGTCAACGTAATACGACAGCATCGCGCCGCCGCCGAATACCGCGACGCCCAGGCCCGCGAGCAAGCAGACAAGAACGCGCCGCCGCCGAGGTGGTGGGCCATCGACGACGATGTCAGTACGGCGGTCCATGTCGCGACTCATTGTTATGAGAGTCAAAGACGTGGATTGCCGGGAGAAGTGCGGCCATGACGATCGAGTCGGATCACGCCGCCTTGGGCGGCAGACGGTTGCCTGGCGTCGAATTGGAAATGTTCAATTCTTCCTCGTTCATTTCGGCACTGATGTCGCCGAACAGCGGTGTCGAGAGATAACGCTCGCCGGTATCGGGCAGCATGCACAGCACCGTCGAGCCGGGCGCCGCGCTTTTACAGACTTCGAGCGCGCCGGCGAAGGTCGCGCCGGCGGTGATGCCGACGAAGATGCCTTCCTGCTGCGCGAGCGCCTTGCTCCACTTCATCGCCTCGGGGCCGGTGATGGTGATGATGCGGTCGATCACACCCATGTCGACGGCGTCCGCCGTGATCTTCGGAATGAAGTCTGGGCTCCAGCCCTGGAACGGATGCGGCTTGAAAGCCGGATTGGGCTTGGCCGGCGAGCCGTCCGGATTGCGCTCCTGCGGCGTGTGGCTTGAGAGCATCGGCGCGTCGGACGGCTCGCAAACGATGATCTTGGTGTCAGGCCGCTCCTTGGCGAGCACGCGCGCGACACCCTTGAGCGTGCCGCCGGTTCCGAAGCCGGTCACCCAATAGTCGAGCTTCTCGCCTTTGAAATCGTTGACGATCTCGCGCGCGGTGGTGCGCGAATGCATGTCCGGGTTGGCCTCGTTCTCGAACTGGCGGGTCAGGAACCAGCCGTGCGTCTTGGCGAGCTCGACCGCCTTGTTGACCATGCCGAAGGCGCGCTCGGACGCGGGCGTGAGCACTACCTTGGCACCGAGGAAGCGCATCAGCTTGCGCCGCTCGACCGAAAAGCTTTCGGCCATGGTCAGCACCAGCGGGTAACCCTTGGCCGCGCAGACCATGGCGAGCCCGATGCCGGTGTTGCCGCTGGTGGCTTCGACGACGGTCTGGCCGGGCTTGAGCTCACCGGATTTTTCCGCCGCCTCGATGATGCCGAGCGCGAGTCGATCCTTGACCGAGCCGAGCGGATTGAAGGCCTCGTTCTTGACGAACAGGTTGATGCCTTTCGGCCCGAGCTTGTTGATCCGCACCACCGGCGTGTTGCCGACGGTGCCGAGAATGCTGTCGAATTTCGCCATCGGTTCCTCTCCGGAATGACGTTGTGGAATCGGTCCCCCGACTCCGCCTCAAGTATTCAAAACGCACCCACAGGCGTCGAGCACTGCTTCCTTCATCAACTCCGACAGCGTCGGATGCGAGAGATAGTGTGCATCAATTCTTCTTCTGTCGTCTCCAGGTTCATTCGTGAGATGATCACCGACGAGGAGCTTCACGGGAAGCTCCGTGAACACGGCAGCGCCGAGCTCAGCGAAGTCGCGGCCGCCTGCATGGAAAGCGATGGGGAAATCAGCGTATTGAAGCGCGCCTCCCGTGCGGACCCAGACGCCGGCGCAAGAAGCGCAAAGGAGCGTGAGCCGCCAGCCGGACGCGCGCGGAGCGTCGCGCGATCGAGTCGCGTGTATGCGCATACAGCACATCAGCACAGCTCGCGCAACAACCCTGCGGCTGCCCTTACGTCCGCCGTGTCGTTGCCTTCGGTGAACCAGTGGTACACAGGCGCAAGTAAATCCCGCGACTCTTTGCGCTTGCCCTGAAGCTGCCAGAGGCGCGCCAGTGCGATGGCGGCGCGCAGTTCCCAGCCTTTGGCGCCTTGTTTTCGTGCTACGTCCAGCGCTCTGAGATAGCAGCTCTGAGCCTGGTCCCAGCGCGCTGCGCCGGCGGCTTGCCAACTCTCGCCCTGGGCCAACCACGCATCCGCTTCGATCGAAGCCTCGCCGGATTTTTCGATCTGCACCAGCGCCTCCGCCGCCGTACTTTGCGCTTCCTCCACTCGGCCTAGACGGATCAACAATCCAGCCCGGCGAGCAAGCAGGTGCGGATGGTGATACATGCTGCCAAGCGCCCGAAGCTTGTCGAGGGCTCTGTCCATCACGTCGAGAAGCCCGGCAGGATCCGAGAGATGGCTGGCCGGCCAAACCCTGAAAACCGTGCCGGACAGCTGCAGGAACGGGTAACCCAGCTCGCGTGCCAGCCCGATCCCCTCGTCGGCGCGGTCGACGGCCCGCTGGTACTCCCCGCGCAGGTCGGGGATGAGAAGCGCAGCGAAATTCAACGCATAGGCCAGACTGTAAGGGTCGCCCAACGCCCGCGCGTGCGCGAGCAGCGCATCGCTGACTGCGTCGGCCTGGTCCGGAAAGCCCAGTGACCACAGAGCGAGCGCGCGGAAGCACTCGCTGATGACTTTGGGATCTGCCGCCGAGAGACGGGCCCCTGCCTGCGGCGCCGACTCGTATAAGGCGAGCACCTGATTGGCGTCCTCGATCGCTGTGGGATAGTCAGCTCGGCTGTAGTTCGACCACGTGAGGACCGCATGCGCGTAGAGGAGCAGGCGCGGCTGTGCGGCTGCAGTGGCCACATTCATAAGCTTCCCGAAGGCGCCGTGTCCCGCGCGCACGTCGCCCTTCATGGTCTGGAACGCACCGATGCCATAGAGCACAGGTGCCAGCAGCTCGGGCTGTCGCACGCGCTCGGTCAGCTCGTAGGCGCGCAGGAACGCCGCCTGTGCCTGTGGAGCGGCATAGCTGACGGTGGCGAAATAGACGACGCCTAGAGCCGCCTGCAACCGCAGCTCAAAGGCATCGCGGGTCGCTGAGTCGGCGACTCTGTCGACGAGCTCGAGCCCGCTGGTCAGATGTGCAATCGCCTCCTTTGCCGCCGACCGCTGCCATGCTCGCTCGCCGGCCTTGAGCCAGTAACGTACCGCACGGTCGAAGATGTTGCCCGCGGTGTAGTGCCGAGCCAACAGCTCCGGCTCCGAGTCGGCAGTCTCTGGAAAACGCTCGCTCAGTAAATCGCCGGCCTGGCGATGGAGCGCCTGACGCTCGCTCTTGAGCAACGACTCGTACGCCGAATCCTGGATCAGCGCATGCTTGAAAGAGAACACCACTTCCGGCGCCACGCCGTGCCGCGAGATGAGCCCCGCCTGCACCAGCTGATCGAGCGCCACCGCCGGATCGCCTCCGGCCGATCCGAAAAGCGCCAGCACGATGTCATAGCGGAACTGCCGCCCGATCACAGCGCCGATCTGCGCAATCTTTTTCGCGTCGGCCAGTGCATCCAGCCGCGCCGCGAGCAGTTCCTTCAAGGTCGCGGGAATCTCAATACTGGGAGACTGCCCGTCGTGAACGGAGCGCTCGGCCGTGCGTCCCAGCAGCCCTGAAGCGAGCACGCTCTTGGTCACTTCCTCCACGAACAGGGGTATCCCGTCGGTCTTGGCCACGATCTGGCGCAAGACCTCCTCGGGCAACGCCGTGCCATGCGTGACTGTAGCGACCATGTCGGCACTCAGATGCGGGCTGAGACGTCCGAGCTCACTCAGCGTCACATGACTGCGCTCCGTCCATGGCGATACGAACTCGGGCCGGCAAGTAATCGTCAGCAGCACCCGCGCGGTACGGATGCCGTCGATGATGGCACTCAGTGCTTCCAGAGTGGTCGGATCGACCCAATGGACGTCCTCGAACACGATCAGTACCGGATTGGATTTCGACAACGCGATGACGCTCGATACGATCGCCTCGACGGTGTTCTCTTTTTGCTTGGCCGCGCTCACCCTCGAAGGTGGATAGCGGTCCAGAGGCAATGACAGCAGCGCTGCATAAATCGGCGCCATGCTGTCGGGGAAGCGCCACCGTGCCAGCAACGCCTCGAGCTTGTCGAGCTTCGCTGGCGGCGTGTCGGAGCGGGCGAACCCGGCCGCCCGCTGGAGATGCGCGATGATCGGGAAGAAAGCCGAGTTGATGTTGTACGGCAGGCACTGAAAGCGCAGCAAGTGATACGGCGTCTGCGCCACAGTAGCGCATAGCTCCAGGGCAATGCGGCTCTTGCCGATGCCTGCCTCTCCCCGCAGCACCACGACCTCGCCCATCCCCTGCCGCACGCAATCCCAGGCGCGTCGCAGCAGCTCCATTTCGGGCCCGCGTCCGACCAACGGCGTGGGCGCGTCGGTGTGCGTGGCCTCAAAGCGCCCTGCAACCCCGCTCTCGCCGAGCACACGCCAAGCCCGGACCGGTTCGGGAATCCCTTTGACGATGTGCTCCCCGAGGTCCTCATAGGCAAACGCTCCGCCGGCAAGCGCGCGTGTTGGTTCGGCTACGACAACTTCATCCGAGCCCGCCAGAGCTTGCAGGCGCGCGGCAAGGTTCGGAGTCTGGCCCACAGCCAGCTTGGGCTCCTTCGCATCGCCGGCGACCGTCCCGCCAATGACGACCAGGCCCGTTGCGATCCCGATGCGCACGTGCAGTGGTTCAGGAGAGGGGACGCCTTGGAGCGCATCTAGGATTTCAGTGGCGGCGCGCACCGATCGCTGCGCATCGTCTTCATGGGCCCGTGGCCAGCCGAAATAGACCATCACCCCGTCGCCAAGATACTGAGCGATATATCCTCCACATCGCTCTACGACTTCCCTGCAGGTTTGCTGATAGGTATGGATCAGGGCACCCAAGTCCTCCGGGTCCAGCTTGCGCGACAGCGCGGTCGAGCCGACCAGATCGCAGAACAAAACGGTGAGCTGCCGCCGGTCGGCCGCCGGGTCGCCGTGCGGCTGCCGGTCCGCTTTGAGCGGGTGAGAGGCTGCCTCAGAGCGCAATACGGCGATGGCCTCCAACAGACGCAGTCGATGTCCGAGCGGCCGCACGCCGAGTTCCTCGAGCTGCGCCTCCGTCAGTCCGGGCAGCAAGTCGGCATCAATAGCGTTGCGTTCGAAGTTTTCGGCGTATTGGCCGAGCCCCAGAGCCTCGAGCCATGTATCTACGGCGATCATCTCCAGTTCCGCGACCGGTTATGGGGTGGCACCGATGACTTGAATGGAACGCTCACCGCCAGCTGACTTGTGACAGTGGAGCAGCTCCTCGAAAGTTTGCGGACATAGTTGTTCTGATCGCACCGCGCGGGACGCTACCCGTCGCCCGCGGCTTGATACGGGACCGACCGCTTTCGATGGAAAAGAGAGCGCCGGCTATTCAGCGCAGCGCCTCGAGCACGCTTTCGATTTCCTTGCGCAGCGACGCCGTATCGCCGGCTTTGCTGCTGTTGTTCTTGCTTGTCTGTTCTACCACTTGGTCCAGGCGATGCCGGGCGCCGCTGATGGTGAAGCCTTCGTCGTAGAGGAGCTGGCGAATGCGCCGGATCAGCAGCACCTCGTGATGCTGGTAGTAGCGGCGATTGCCACGCCGCTTGACCGGCTTCAACTGCGTGAATTCCTGCTCCCAGTAGCGCAGCACGTGCGGCTTCACGCCGCACAGCTCGCTCACCTCACCGATGGTGAAGTAGCGCTTCGCCGGGATCGTCGGAAGACTAGGCTTGCTGCTGTTCGGGTTCGGACTCTCTTCCATGGTAGTTCTTGTCCACCATCGCCTTCAGCTTCTGGCTGGCGTGGAACGTTACGACACGCCGTGCAGTGATCGGAATCTCTTCGCCGGTTTTGGGGTTGCGTCCGGGGCGCTGCGGTTTATCGCGCAGTTGAAAATTGCCGAAGCCGGAAAGCTTGACGCCTTCGCCGGCCTCCAGCGCCTTGCGCACTTCTTCGAAGAAGCACTCCACCATGTCCTTGGCTTCGCGCTTGTTCAAACCGACTTTCTCGAACAGAAGATCGGCCAAATCGGCCTTGGTGAGCGTCATATGACAACCTCAGTCGCGCAGTTTTCCGTTGAATTGCCGTTCTAGCCGTAAAACGAGCTGCGCCACGGCCGACTCGACCTCGGGATCGGTCATTGTCTTTCGAGTATCTTGCAATAACACTCGGAAAGCAAGACTTTTTCTCCCGTTTTCGACGCCCGGACCCCGGTACACGTCGAATAGTCGAATGCTATCGACCTGCGGCGGCTTGTGCTCCTCTAAATCATCGAAGATGGCCTGCACCAGCACGTCATCCGGGAAAGTCATGGCGAGGTCACGGGTCACCGCCGGAAACTTCGGTACTTCCCGGTAGACGGGCAGAGGTTGCACCTGCAGGGGCGCCGCATCGACTTCGAACACCACGACCGGCGCCGGAAGCTCGTACTTCTGCTGGAGCCGGGGATGCAGCTCGCCGAGCCAGCCCGTTGCACGCCCTCCAGCCAGTACGCGGGCGCTGCGGCCGGGGTGCAGCGCGGGGTGCTGAGCCGGTTCGAACCTGGGGGCAATCCCGCCGAACAGGATCTCGAGGTCCCCTTTCAGGTCATAGAAATCCAGATCGCGAGGGATGACTCCCCATTGCTCCTCTTCCGGCGACCCGAACGCGGCCCCCGCAACCCGCACCGGTTGACGTATGCCGGCGACATCGACCGACCCCTCCGCTGCGCCTGGGGCGCGCAGGAACACCCGTCCAATCTCGAAGACGCGCACGCGGCTCGCACGCCGGTCGATGTTGTACCGGACGCTGGCCACCAGCCCGGCGATGAGAGAGCTGCGCATCACCGAGCTCTGGCTTGCAATCGGATTGAGCAACCGGATCGGATCGGCATTGCCGGCAAAATCCAGCTCCCATTGCGGCTCGACGAAGCTGAAATTGAGCACTTCCTGATAATCAAGCGCCGCCAGCTGTGCACGCACGGTATGCAGCGAGCGCGCAGCCTCCGGTTCGCCACGCATTGTCGCCCGCGCCAGCGGTGGCAGCGCTGGAATATTGTCGAACCCGTAGATCCGCGCGATCTCCTCGATAAGATCCTCTTCGATCTCGAGATCGAACCGGTATGACGGCGGCGTGACCACAAAAGCCTCATCCCCTGACTTTTCGAAGCCCAGCCCCAGCCGGGAGAATATGGTTGCCATCTCGGCCGCGGGAATCGGAACGCCAATCACTTTGCGTGCCCGTTCGACCCGCATGCGCACCGGCTTGCGCTGCGGCAGGCGCGCGATATGATCGGTCGCCGGCCCGGGCTCGCCACCGCAGATATCGAGAATCAGGCGCGTGGCGCGTTCGATACCGGCGATGTTGTTATCGTAATCCACCCCGCGCTCGAAGCGGTGCGAGGCGTCGCTGGTGAACTTGTAGCGGCGCGCGCGGCCGGCGATTGCGTCCGGAAAGAAGAACGCCGCTTCCAGCAAGACCTTGCGCGTACTGGACTCGGCCTTGGTACTGTCGCCACCCATGATGCCGGCCAGGCCGATGACGCCGGACTGGTCGGTAATGGCGAGGACATCGGGCTCGAGCTCCACCGTCTGCTCGTTCAGCAGCTTGACGGTCTCGCCTTTGCGTGCAAAGCGCACGTCGATCCCGCCGCTCAGCTTATCGAGATCGTAAACGTGCAGCGGACGTCCGAGCTCGAGCATCACATAATTCGTCACATCCACCAACGCCGAGATGCTGCGCTGGCCCGCACGCTCCAGGCGCAGCCGCATCCAGTCGGGTGTCGGTGCCGCGGCATTCACATCGAGAATCACGCGCCCGGTGAAGCGCCCGCAACCGTCGGCGTCCGTAATCTTGATCGGGAAGGTATTCCCGATTTTCTTCGGCACCGGGGGAATCTGCGGCGGTGTCAGAGCCGCGCCGGTGAGCGCGGCGACCTCGCGCGCGACACCCAGCACCGACAGGCAGTCCGCGCGGTTCGGAGTCAGCTTGATGGTAAAGACGTGATCATCGAGCTTGAGATAGTGCCGCACGTCTGACCCTAAGGGGGCGGTCGGATCGAGCGCAAGGAGGCCGCCGTGATCGTCGGAGAGCTTCAACTCGCGCGCCGAGCACAGCATGCCCTGGCTTTGCACGCCGCGCATGGTTGCGAGTGTGATGCGCAGCGGCTGGTCTGCGCTCTCACCAGGCAGCGACGCCCCCACCACGGCACATGGCGCTTTCATACCGGCCACCACGTTGGGCGCACCACAAACAATGTCGAGCAGACTGCCGCTGCCGACATCGACTTTGCATACTTTCAGTCGGTCGGCATTGGGATGTTTCTCGACGGTGCGCACTTCGCCCACCACCACACCCGAGAAAGCCGGCGCAACCGGCTCGCACGCCTCCACCTCGAGACCGGACATGGTAAGCAGATGTGCGAGCTCCGCCGTGGTAAGCGGCGGGTCGACCAGCGAGCGAAGCCAGCTTTCAGAGAATTGCATGTGCCTTCACAACCAATCCGTTTGCTTGCGCTCTATTCGATCAATCGAACTGCTTGAGGAACCGCAAGTCGTTTTCGAAAAACAACCGCAGGTCGTCGATCCCATAGCGCAACATGGTCAGACGTTCCAGTCCGCTGCCGAATGCAAAGCCGATCCAACGCTCGGGGTCCAGCCCGAAGTTGCGCACGACATTGGGATGAACCTGCCCTGAGCCCGAGATCTCCAGCCACCGGCCCTTCAAGGGTCCACTGTCAAAGCTCATGTCGATCTCGGCGGAGGGCTCGGTGAACGGAAAAAATGAAGGACGGAAGCGCACCTGCAGCTCATCGGTTTCGAAGAATGTGCGCAGGAAATCGGTGTACACGCCCTTCAGATCGGCGAAGCTGATGTGCTCGTCGATCCAGATGCCCTCGACTTGATGGAACACCGGCGAATGCGTCGCATCGCTGTCGACGCGGTACGTGCGACCGGGCGCGATGGCCTTGATCGGCGGCGCATGCTGGCTTGCATAGCGCACCTGCATCGGGCTCGTATGCGTGCGCAGGAGCAATCCGCCTTCGACGTAAAACGTGTCGTGCATCGAGCGCGCCGGATGATTCTCCGGCTGATTGAGCGCAGTGAAGTTGTACCAGTCGGTCTCGATTTCGGGGCCGTCGACGACATCGAAGCCGATTGAGCGGAAGATCATCTCGACGCGCTGCCAGGTGCGCATGATCGGATGGATGCCGCCGCGCCCGCGCTTGCGCCCCGGCAGTGTCACGTCGAGCGCTTCTTGGGCGAGGCGCGCGTTCAACTCCGCCTCGGCCAGCGCCTGCCTGCGGGCCACAAGGGCGGCTTCGATCAGATTTTTCGCCTCGTTGATGCGTGCGCCGGCGGCGGGGCGCTCCTCGGGCGCAAGCTTGCCCAGACCCTTCATCTGCTCCCCGATTGCGCCGGACTTGCCCAGGTATTGAGCCTTCACATGCTCGAGCTCGGCAGCAGACGACGCCCGGGCAAATGCGCCGGAGGCCTCGCCTATCAGCTTCGAGAGCGTGTCCATCGATCGTTGTGCAAATCTCAAGGTCCTGGCGAAACAAAAAAGGAGGCGCTGGCCTCCTTTTCATCTTTGTCGCGAGGTCACGCGCCGAGGCTGGCTTTCGCCTGACTGGCGATTTTTGCAAAAGCGGGCTTGTCGAACACCGCCAGATCTGCGAGCACCTTGCGATCGAGATCGATCGATGCTTTCTTCAACCCGTTCATGAAAGCGGAGTAGGTCAACCCGCACTCGCGTGCCGCAGCGTTGATGCGCGCGATCCACAGCGCACGGAACTCGCGCTTGCGCACGCGGCGATCGCGATAGGCATATTGCCCGGCCTTCATCACCGCTTCGTTGGCGATGCGCCACACGTTCTTGCGGCGGCCGCGAAAGCCCTTGGCTTGATCCAGTACTTTCTTGTGACGGGCCCGTGCCGTCACGCCACGCTTGACTCTTGGCATGGTGTGCTCTCCTTATGCGTACGGCAACATGGCTTTGATGGAACGCTTGTTCGACGCATCGACCTGCGTCGTTCCGCGCAGATGGCGCTTGCGCTTGGTGCTCTTCTTGGTGAGGATATGGCGCAGAAACGCACGGCTGCGCTTGATCCCGCCGCTACCCTGAACGCGGAACCGCTTGGCGGCGCCGCTTTTGGTTTTCATCTTTGGCATTGAAGCAACTCCATTTTGCATGACGCCGGGTGGCCTTGCGGCGCTTCGTCTACCACGACATCACTTGTTTTAGGAGCCCGGCCTTATGCTTTGCGCGGCCGGGCCGCCTTATCAGTGCACCGCCTTTTTCTTCGGCGAGAGCACCATGATCATCTGCCGTCCTTCGAGCTTGGGCATCTGCTCGACGACGCCGTAGGGATCGAGATCCGTTCTTACGCGCTCCAGCAGCTTCACCCCAAATTCCTGGTGCGCCATTTCGCGACCGCGGAAACGCAGCGTCACCTTCGCCTTGTCTCCTTCTTCCAGGAAGCGGATCAAGTTGCGCACCTTGATCTGATAATCGCCCTCATCCGTGCCAGGCCGGAACTTGATTTCCTTGACCTGGATCTGCCGCTGCTTGAGCTTGGCCTCGTGGCGTTTCTTGGCCTCGGCGTACTTGTACTTGCCATAGTCCATCAGCCGGCAAACCGGCGGTTTAGCCGTCGGTGCAATCTCCACCAGATCCACACCCACCTCTTCAGCCATCTTGTTGGCCGCAGCCAGACTCACAACACCGATCTGCTCGCCTTCGACGCCGATCAAGCGCACCTCGAGCGCATTGATCTCCTCGTTTATCCGCGTCTCTCTATCTCTATCCTGAGCGATAAGTTGGCACCTCCAAAAATTTAAGCCGTCGCTGCGAGACCCAGCTCGCCCTTCAAGCGAGCCGCGAAAGCGTCGATGGGCATCTGCCCGAGATCGACGCCTCCCCGCGTGCGCACGGCGACTGTCCTCGAAGCGACCTCTTTATCGCCCACGATTACCTGGTAAGGCAGCTTCTGTAGACTATGTTCTCGTATTTTAAAGGTAATCTTCTCGTTTCTCAAGTCCGCCTCAGCGCGGATGCCGGCAGCCCTCAGGATACGGGCAACCTCAGCCGCGTAATCGGCCTGATGTTCCGAGATATTCAGGACCGCAACCTGAAGCGGCGCCAGCCATAACGGCAGCGCACCGGCGTAATGCTCGATGAGAATGCCGATAAACCGCTCCATCGAGCCGAGAATCGCCCGATGCAGCATCACCGGAACTTCGCGGGTGTTGTCTTGCGCCACGTACTCCGCGCCCAATCGCCCGGGCAACTCAAAATCGAGCTGCAGTGTCCCGCATTGCCAGATGCGCCCGATGCTGTCTTTCAGCGAAAACTCGATCTTCGGGCCATAGAACGCGCCTTCACCGGGCGAGAGTTCCCAAGTCAACCCTTTAGAGTCGAGCGCACTCGCGAGCCCGGCCTCGGCGCGATCCCACTTTTCATCCGCCCCGATGCGCTTTGCGGGCCGCGTCGCAAGTTTGATCAAAATCTCCTCGAAGCCGAAATCGCGGTAGACCTTGCGCAGCAGATCGATGAAAGCCGCAGCCTCCGCTTGGACCTGCTCCTCGGTGCAGAAGATGTGCGCATCGTCCTGGACGAATCCACGCACGCGCATGATTCCATGCAGCGCGCCCGAGGGCTCGTTGCGATGGCAGGCGCCGAACTCCGCCAGGCGCAGTGGCAGGTCGCGGTAGCTGCGGATGCCCTGGTTGAAAATCTGGATGTGTCCGGGGCAGCTCATCGGCTTCACTGCGTAATCGCGATTTTCCGACGACGTGGTGAACATGTTCTCGCGATAGTTTTCCCAGTGCCCGGAGCGCTCCCACAGCGAGCGGTCCATCACCATCGGCGTGCGCACCTCTGCGTAGCCTGCCTGATCGAGGACCCGTCGCATGTATTGCTCGACCTGCTGCCAGATGGTCCAGCCCTTGGGATGCCAGAACACCATGCCCGGGGCTTCGTCCTGCAGATGGAACAGCCCAAGCTGTTTGCCGAGCTTGCGATGATCGCGCTTCTCAGCCTCCTCGAGACGATGCAGGTAGGCGTCGAGGTCTTCCTTCCTCGCCCACGCCGTGCCGTACACCCGCTGCAGCATCTCATTGCGCGAGTCGCCGCGCCAGTACGCTCCGGCCACCTTCATCAGCTTGAACACCTTCAGTCGCCCGGTGGATGGCACATGCGGGCCACGGCATAGATCGATGAAGTTGTCCTGACGGTACAACGAGATCGCCTCGTTGCCGGGAATGCTCTCGATGATCTGGGCCTTGTAGTGCTCGCCCTGCTCCTTGAAGAATTCCACCGCCCTGGATCGATCCCACACCTCGCGCTGTACCAGCAGATCGCGCTTGGAGATCTCAAGCATGCGCTGCTCGATTGCGGCGAGATCATCGGGTGTGAAGGGCCGCTCGAAGGAAAAGTCGTAGTAGAAACCGTCTTCGATGACCGGACCAATGGTGACCTGCGCTTTCGGATACAGCTCTTTCACTGCGTGCGCGAGCAGATGCGCCGTGGAATGGCGCAGGATGTTCAGGCCTTCCCCATCTTTGTCGGTGATGATCGCAAGCTCGCTGTCGCGGTCGATGACGTGGCTAAGATCGACCACGCTGCCGTCGACTTTGGCGGCCAGCGCCGCGCGCGCTAGCCCCGGGCCGATCGCAGCAGCGACCTGCGCAGCGGTCACCGGCGCGTCAAAGCGCCGTTCCGATCCATCGGGCAGTCTGACCATGGGCATATTGAAATCGCTCGAACAAACGAAGGAAGTCAGAATACAGAAGTCGCGTGACTCCTGTCTTCTGACTCCGGACTCCGGGTGTGGTAGGCGCGATTAGCTCGAACCAACGACTCCCGCCATGTCAAGGTGATCCGAGCTACCGCGCTTATCGTAACTATTTGAATTCGCTATTAGCTCGGCGCTGACCAACTCCGAAAACTAACGTCATACTGGCGTGCATCATCAATGACTAACGCCACCAACGTCTATCGTTTCGACATGGGGCGCGGATTGTCGCACAACCTAGCGCCGCGCATCAAGAAACTGGAACGAGAGCGCCGACACAATCCCGCGGTCGTCCCAGAAGAGCTGAGCCGGCTTTGTCGCCGCCCCGTTCGTGCGGGGACCTGAGCGGAGGTGAAGAGGCGTATGAGCACAACCCCATGCCGGCCAAAGCCAGGCGTGGCTGTTATGGGCATCCAGCATAACGGCGGATTCGGTTACGCTACGTGTCCTCAATCCACGATCCGCTCCTCAATCATGCTGAGGATCTTCTCGGCCACACCTGTGAGTGCATCAAGCTCCGCGATCGTGTTGAACCATTCCACGTATCGGAGCAGCTGGCGCCGCGTGGAATAGACTTG
>JBGQKF010000050.1:0-15159 GCA_041499435.1 Gammaproteobacteria bacterium | reverse complement strand
CCACGCCAGGTTGGAGCGAGCGTGACATCGTGTCATGGGTCGCAGCGCTCGAGCAAGGTTCCGAGCATTTGATCGCCAGCGCACTCACGCGCCGTGCGCAAGAGCTCGACGTCGTGGTTGCACAGGCGTCCGCCGTACGCGCTCATCCCGGCCACGGCATCGAGGGCGACGTCGACGGGCGACACCTTGTCCTGGGTACTCCAGCCTGGATCGAGGAGCATGCTGCAGGCCTCAACCGCACTCATCTCGCGCGTATCGCGGCTGAGGGTAAAACGGTGATTGCGCTGGCGGACAGCGAACGTGTGCTCGGGTTGATCGGCATCGCTGATCGCCTGCGTGCGAGCTCAGCACACGCGGTTGCCAGACTGAAGCGGCTCGGCATCGAGCCGGTCATGCTGACCGGCGACAACGAAGCCACCGCGCGCACCATCGCGAAGCAGGCCGATATCGAGCGCTTCAAAGCCGCGGTGGCGCCGCAGGACAAGGCGGCTGAAGTGCAGCGCCTCAAGACCGAGCGCGGACTGGTCGGCATGGCGGGGGACGGGATCAACGATGCTCCTGCACTGGCCGCCGCCGACGTGAGCTTCGCGTTCGCGAGCGGCTCGGATATCGCCATCGAAACCGCGGACGTGACGCTCATGCGCAACGACTTGATGAGCGCCGCGGACGCCGTTCACCTGTCGCGGGCGACGCTCGCTAAGATCCGCCAGAATCTTTTCTTCGCTTTCGTCTACAACGCCCTCGGCATTCCGATGGCGGCCTTCGGGCTGCTCAACCCCGTGATCGCCGGCGCAGCGATGGCATTGTCATCGGTGTCGGTAGTGAGCAATTCGCTGTTGCTCAAGCGCTGGCGCGCGGGTGCGTAGCTGCGCACAGCGGGGATGGAGATCACATTGAACGTGGGTGGCATGACCTGTCAGGGCTGCGTGCGCAGCGTGGAGAAAGTACTGGAATCGATTCCCGGGGTCGCGCAGGTTCGAGTTTCACTCGAGCGGGGCCAAGCCATAGTGGCGTTCGATCCGGATCGGACCGGCATCCACGCGTTCAAGGCTGCGATCACCGCGGCCGGGTACGAGCCTCGATAACCCGCTTGCCTACCAGAGCTGCCACCACGCTTTTTTGGGCTGCGCCTGGGTCAGGGCGAACTTAGTGTTGGGAAAGTTGAGCTTCAACAGGCGGGCGGAGTCGTCGCGTAGCTCCTTCAAGCCCATGGCCTCGTAAGCTTTCACCAGCACGACCAGCGCCTCCTCCACCATCGGCGACTGCTGATAATTTGCGATTACGAATTGCGCGCGGTTTGCCGCGGCGACATACGCCTGCCTGCGCAAGTAGTATTCGGCCACGCGCACCTCGTTGCGCGCCATGGCATTGACCAGATAGCGCATGCGCGCCATGGAATCGGGCGTGTAGCGGCTGTCCGGAAAGCGCGTCACCAGCTCCTTGAACGCCTCGAAGGATTCGCGCGCCGCTTTGGGATCGCGCTCGCTCAGGTCCTGCCCTGAGAGACCGCCCAACAGCCCCATGTCCTCATTGAAGTTGACCAGCCCCTTCAAATAGTACGCATAATCGACATTGGGATGATTGGGGTGCAGCTTGATGAAGCGGTCGGCAGCCGCCAAGGCCTGTACGGGGTCCTTGTCCTTGAAATAAGCGTATCCGATTTCGAGCTGCGCCTGCTGCGCGAGCTTCCCGTAGGGATAGCGCGCCTCCAGCTTTTCGTAGTAACCGATCGCCTTCTTGTAGTCGCCGGCGATCAGCTCCTCCTTGGCGCGCGAGTACAGCTTTTCCGCCGACCAGTCGCGCGTTTCGTCGTATTTGTTGTCGTCGGTGCTGCAACCAACCATCAGCGCGGCGGCGAGCCACAACAGCCCTACAACGAATCCCGCTAAACTACGTAGCATGGTGGTCCTCGAAAAAAACGCACAGGATTATAGCGGAAACGCGATCCACGGAGCACCAGCCTTGCTCGACCTCAGCGTGCCTGCCGAGCTCGCAGGCCTCCGGCTGGATCAAGCGCTTGCACGACTCTTGCCACAGTATTCGCGCAGCCGCTTGCAGGAGTGGGTGCGTCACGCGCGCGTGACGGTCGACGGCGCGACTGCACAACCGAAGGACAAGGTGTGGGGCGGCGAGCGCCTCGTGGTGCATGCCGACCGGGATCTCGATGCGCTGGCCAACGCACCGCAGAAAATAGCGTTGCACGTCGTGTTCGAAGACCCGCATATCCTCGTGATCGACAAGCCGGCCGGCCTGGTAGTTCACCCCGGAAGCGGCAATCCCCAAGGGACGCTGCTCAATGCGTTGTTGCATCATGCACCCGCGCTGGCTACCCTGCCGCGCGCCGGCATCGTCCATCGCCTGGATAAGGACACCAGCGGCCTGCTGGTCGTGGGCAAGACCCTGGAATCGCAGACTGCGCTGGTGCGCCAGCTGCAGGCACGCAGCGTATCGCGCATCTATATCGCCTATGTGATCGGCATTCCACCTGCAACCGGGAAAGTAGAAGCTGCGATCGGCCGGCATCCCGTGGCTCGCACACGCATGGCTCTGGTATCCCGCGGCAAGAGCGCCGTCACGCATTACCGCGTTCTGCGCTCCGGACACGGCTGGTCGCAGATCGAGTGCCGGCTCGAGACCGGACGCACGCACCAGATTCGCGTGCACATGCAATCGATCGGGCATTCGCTGATCGGCGATCCGGTGTACGGCAGCGCGCGCATGGCTCGCGCACTGCCCCCGTTCGCGCGCGATTTTCCCCGGCAGGCGCTGCACGCCACCCGGCTCGAGCTGCAGCATCCACACACCGGAGACGCGCTGCGCTTCACCTCTGCCTTACCCGCCGATTTGCGGCAGCTCCACGCCGAACTTGAGCAGCATGCGGCTGCCGGCTGATTGGATCGCGCCCGAATGGCCCGCGCCCCCGGGCGTGAAAGCCTTCGTGACCTCGCGCAGCGGCGGGGTAAGCACCGGGCCCTACGCGAGCCTGAATCTAGGAACGCGCGTGGGCGATGACGTGCATGCGGTGGCTGAGAACCGAGCTCGCGTACGGGCGTTTCTGCCCGCAGATCCCAGATGGCTGCATCAAGTACATGGAACGCGAGTCGCGCAGGCCGATCAGGCAACCCAGGAGATCAGTGCGGACGCCGCCTTCACACGCGCTCGCGGCGTGGTGTGTGCGGTCCAGGTCGCCGATTGCCTGCCGGTACTGTTCTGCGATCGCGAGGGCACCTGCGTTGCGGCGGCGCACGCCGGCTGGCGCGGCTTGAGCGCCGGAGTGCTCGAGCAAACCATCGCTGCACTGGGCCTGCCGGCATCCAGATTGATCGCCTGGCTCGGGCCTGCCATCGGTCCGCGCGCGTTCGAAGTAGGCGCCGATGTGCTGACCGCTTTCGCGCAGAGCGCTCCGAGCCACAGCGCATTCGCCCCCGCTGCCGATCCTGGAAAATGGCTGGCGGATCTCTTCGCCCTGGCGCGCAAGCGACTTGCATCAGCCGGGCTCAGCGCGATTTCCGGTGGCGGGCTGTGCAGCTTCTCAGACCCTGCCCGCTTTTTCTCGCATCGTCGCGATCGGATCACCGGGCGCCAGGCGGCCTTCATCTGGCTCGAGTGATTGGGATTTGTAGCGGCCGGGATGATCTATGTGGCGGTGGCCGATCTGATTCCGGGGTTCCATCGACGCCCTGAGCTCAAGATCACGTTCCTGCAGGTAAGCTTGATGGCGCTGGGAGTGACTTCGGTCTGGTTGATGCGAGGGATCGCCGAGCACAGCGTCTAAGTGCGTATGAGAGTGGTTGCACCGCGCACGGTCCATGCGCAGAATCCCGCAATGTCCTCCAGTTACACTCCCGATCCGTCGACGCCGCCGCCCACCGAAAGCGCAGACGGCCCCGCGTTGCATGCGCAATGGCTGGGCGAATTCCTTGCGCGATTGCCCGATGCGTCGCAGGCGGACTTGACAGGTCTCGTCCAAGGTCTGACCCAGCATGCAGAACGAGCCCGCGAGATTCAGGACCGTTACTACCGGCTGCATCTCGAGATCTGGTCGGATCTGCTGTCGGCTAACCCCGCCCCCGCGCGGTCAATCGATCCCGAACCAGGCGATCATCGCTTCGACGCCCCGGACTGGCAGGCGCTGCCCTGGTTCCGCTATCTCAAGCACACCTATCTGATCAACACGCGCTGGATGCTCGAGCTGGTGGAGCTCGCTGCGCTGCCGCCAGCGCGCAAACGGCGCGTGCGCTTCATCTTGAAGCAGTATCTGGATGCCCTGGCGCCTGGCAACTTCGCAGCGACCAATCCCGAGGCTCTGCGGCTCGCCTCGCAGACCGGAGGCGCAAGTCTGCTGAAAGGGATCGCGCATCTGCGTCGGGATGTCGCGCGCGGGCGCATCGAGATGAGCGACGAGCAGGCTTTCGCGGTGGGCCGCACGCTGGCCATTACACCGGGGGCTGTCGTCTACCAGAACCCGATTGTGCAACTCATCCAGTACCACCCGCGCAGCGCGCAAGTGTACGAGCGGCCGCTCATCATCGTGCCCCCGTTCATCAATAAGTATTATGTGCTGGACCTGCGCCCCGAGAACTCGTTCGTGCGCTATGCGCACGAGCAGGGCTTCCAGGTATTCATCGTCTCGTGGCGCAATGTCGGCCGCGAGCTCGGCACGCTCACCTGGGACGATTACATCGAGAACGGCGTGCTCGCGCCGCTGCGAGTGGCGAGACAGATCGCCGGTGCCGACCGCGTCAATACATTGGGCTTTTGCGTCGGCGGCACGCTGCTCGCCTCGGCGCTCGCTGTTGCCCAGGAGCGCGCGAATGCCAGCAGCTTGACGTTGCTGGCGACCATGCTCGACTTCAGCGATGTCGGTGAGATCAGCGTCTACATCGACGAGGATTTCGTGCGACAGTGCGAAGAGAGCTACCGCGAAGGCGGCGTAGTGCCGGGCGGCGCACTGGCCTCGGCATTCGCCAGTTTGCGAGCCAACGAGCTGGTGTGGTTTTTCGTCATCAACAATTACTTGAAGGGAAGAACGCCGCGCGCGTTCGATCTACTGCACTGGAACGGCGACAGCGCTAATCTGCCGGGGAAGCTGTATGCGTGGTACTTGCGCCACGCGTACCTCGAGAACAACCTGCGTCACCCTGGCAAGGTGGCGCTGCACGGTCAACCGCTCGACTTGTGTCGCCTCGATCTGCCCGCTCTGGTGCTGGCGACACGTGAAGACCACATCGTCCCCTGGCGCAGCGCGTATGCGAGCACAGCGTTGCTTACGGGTAGAATCGAATTCGTGCTGGCTGCGAGCGGACATATCGCAGGCATCGTCAATCCGCCGAGCGCGAACCGGCGCGAGTATTGGGTGAATGAGTCGAGCGCACAGAGTGCGGACGATTGGCTGGCCCAGGCCCACAAAGTCCCGGGCAGCTGGTGGCCGCATTGGGCGCGGTGGCTGAAAGCGTGGTCCGGTGCGCTGGTGGAAGCATCTCATACGCCGGGCAATGCGCAGTATCCGCCCCTGGAGCCTGCGCCGGGAAGCTATGTGCGGGAGTCGGCGCAGTCAAACTGCCCGGATCCGACAACAACGAGCCGATGAGCGGCTGCAATCGAGGAGGCAAATATGGCGAAGCGTAATGTTCTGGTTACCGGGGGCATGGGCGGCCTCGGTGAGTCGATTTGTACCAAGATGGCCGACGCAGGCTATCAGGTGATCGCGACGTATTCTCCAGGAAACAAGAAGGCGCCCGACTGGCTAGCGACCATGGGCGCACGCGGATACAAGTTTCGCGCCTACGAGTGCGACGTTGCGGACTTCGAATCGTGCGCACGTGCGGTGAAAACCATCGAAGCAGAAAGCGGTCCGATCGACGTCCTGGTGAATAACGCCGGAATTACGCGCGACATGACCTTTCGGAAGATGGGTAAGGCGGACTGGGATATGGTCATCCACACCAACCTCGACAGCGTGTTCAACATGACCAAGCAGGTGATGGACGGTATGAGCGAACGCGGCTGGGGACGCGTCATCAACGTCTCGTCAGTGAATGGTCAGAAGGGGGCATTCGGACAGACCAACTATTCAGCGGCCAAGGCCGGCATGCACGGCTTCACCAAAGCCCTCGCCCTGGAAGTCGCGAAGAAGGGGGTCACGGTGAACACCATCTCGCCCGGCTATATCGGCACGAAGATGGTGACCGCAATCCGTGAGGATATCCTCAACGAAAAGATCATCCCGCAGATTCCTGTGAGTCGCCTGGGCAAGCCCGAGGAAGTAGCGGGGCTCATCATCTATCTCGCTTCCGACGAAGCGGCGTTCGTCACCGGCGCCAACATCTCGATCAACGGCGGCCAGCATATGTACTAAGGCCGGAGACTTAAAAGCCGGCCGCAGGACCGGCAGAAAAAAAAGCCCCGATGGAGAACCATCGGGGCTAACCTTTGATATAAGGATGGAGCCTTATATAAAGGGGGAGGAGCCGTTTACCCTCGTGCCGCGATCGCTTGAATCGCCTTGGCAGCCGAGTCGGTTGTGGTCTTGACCATTGAATCGGCCAGCTCGATGGACTGCTTCGCAGTCCGGGTGAATCCGTCGACTACCGCTTCCACCGTCGTACGTGTGGAGTCGAGCGCCGCTTTGGTGCCGCCGGTCTTTCCACCTGGCGCAGCATCCGTAACCTCGTCGAGCGCCTCGAACCAGCCCTTGCGCAGCTCAGACGACTTATTCTGGGCCAGCGCAAACAACTGGACGCCCGTCGCGTGCGCAGTGTCATAGAGGCTTCTCGTGTAACCCAGTGCCTTTTCGGCGGTGGCGACCGCGTTGCTGTTGGCTCGTGCGGGCAGCTCAGTAAAATCCTTGACCTCGCTCAAATTACGTCCGCGCTCGGCGCTTTCCCGCAGCACAGACTTGAGCGCCGCGAACTGTATGCGCGCAAATTTTTCTGTGCCGTCAGCGACCACCTGCGCTGCTTCCAGCCACCCATCCAAACCGGTTTTGTTCAACGCAGAAACTCGACTCAGTTGAGATTGCATGTCTAGTACCCTAATATCCTTGGTGTCTATGCAGCTCGTTTATCCGCTTATGAAACCAATAGCAACCAATTGCTGCGATGCATCAGGAACGATGCTAGTACCAATTTCGGCGTTTGTCAATGGATGTGCTTCCGGCGACGCAGCAAAAAGCGATTGCGTCTATAATTCAAGCCGTTAAACTTGACATTTTGGCAGGTTCGGTCGAATCAGCAGAAGTCAATCTAGTCAAAGCATTGCGCCACAAAAGGGAGCGCGCCCGATGTCAGAAAATACGAGACTGATCAAAAAATATCCGAACCGCCGACTGTACGATACGGCCACCAGCAGTTACATCACGCTGGCGGACGTGAAAAAGCTGGTGCTCGAGCAGATTCCATTCAGGGTGGTGGATGCCAAGAGCACCGAGGATTTGACGCGCAGCATTTTGCTGCAGATCATCCTCGAGGAAGAAGGCGCCGGCGCCCCAATGTTCTCCTCCGATATGCTGTCGCATATCATTCGCTTCTACGGCAACGCGATGCAGGGAATGATGGGCACTTATCTGGAGAAGAACATCCAGACCTTCATGGAGATACAGCGGCGGCTGCAGGAGCAGTCGCTCGGGAAGATGGGCGAGAACCCGATGCTCAACACCGACGCCTGGAGCCAGTTCGTGAAGATGCAGGGACCGGCGATCCAGGGACTCATGACCAGCTATCTCGAGCAAAGCGCCCAGACGTTCCTGGAGATGCAGCAGCAGTTGCAAAAGCAGGCGCGCAACATATTCGGTGCATTTCAGTTTCCGAATTTTGCCAACGCGTACCCCGGGTTCACGCCCTCCGGCGATAAGCCAGCCACCGAAGACCCTGAGACCGAGCGCAAGTCGTGATGCCGATACACGAGCCCACCTGATGGCGAAGCACGCGCCAAAGGTGGGCTTCGTGTCGCTCGGCTGCCCCAAGGCGCTGGTCGACTCAGAGCGCATCCTCACCCAGCTGAGAGCCGAGGGCTACCTCGTCGCTCCGAGCTATGAGGATGCGGACCTGGTGGTAGTCAACACCTGCGGCTTCATCGATGCCGCGGTGGAAGAATCGCTGGACGCGATCGGCGAAGCGCTCGCCGAGAACGGCAAGGTGATCGTTACCGGTTGCCTGGGCGCGAAGGGCTCCGTAGTACAGGATGCCCATCCGCAGGTGCTTGCGGTCACGGGTCCGCACGCCGTGGACGAAGTGATGACGGCAGTGCACGCGCATCTGCCCAAGCCGCACGATCCGTATACCGATCTCATCCCCCCGCAGGGAATCAAGCTCACGCCCCGGCACTACGCCTACCTCAAGATCTCAGAGGGCTGCAATCACCGCTGCACGTTCTGCATCATCCCGTCCATGCGCGGCGATCTGGTGAGTCGCCCGGTGGGCGAGGTGATGCGGGAGGCGGAGAATCTGGTGAACGCCGGGGTGAAGGAATTGCTCGTCATCTCGCAGGACACCAGCGCATACGGCGTCGACCTCAAGTACCGCACTGGATTCTGGGGTGGCCGTCCGCTGAAGACGCGCATGACGGACCTCACGCAGGCGCTGGGCGAGCTGGGCGTCTGGGTACGCCTGCATTACGTGTACCCTTATCCGCACGTTGATGAGGTCGTCCCGCTGATGGCGCAGGGCAAGCTGCTGCCTTATCTCGATGTACCGTTTCAGCACGCCAGCCCGCGCCTGCTCAAGCTGATGAAGCGTCCGGCCAATGCCGAGAACAATCTCGAGCGCATCCGTCGCTGGCGCGAGATCTGTCCCGAACTCACTCTCCGCAGCACATTCATCGTCGGCTTTCCCGGCGAAACCGAAGCCGAGTTCGAACAGCTGCTGCAATTTCTCGAGGAGGCGCAACTCGATCGCGTGGGTTGCTTCGCCTATTCCGCGGTGGACGGAGCCGCGGCCAACGCGCTGCCGGATCCGGTGCCCGAAGAAATCAAAGAAATGCGCCGCGCACGCTTCATGGCAGTGCAGGAGAAGATCAGCGCGGCACGCCTCAAAGCCAAGATCGGACGTACCATGACCGTCCTGATCGACGCGCTCGACGGCGATACCGCCATCGCGCGCAGCGCGTCCGATGCCCCGGACATCGACGGGCTCGTGTACCTGCGCAAAGCCAAGCGTTTCAAGCCAGGCGAGTTCGTGCGTGTACACATCACCGGCTCCGATCAACACGACCTCACGGCGGTACCCGAGCAAGCCGCGGTCAATGCCTGAAGCGACCCGCTGCGCCTTCGCGTAGCCTCATGCCTTGACGTTTACCTCGATGTCCGGCTGCGCATGGCGGCACCACGCGTGCACCATCGCCGCCGTGTCGTGGGCTATGCCGATGTCGCCTGTGCAGGTGAGCGCGATAAAGCCGGCGCCCGCTCCTACGCTGCCGTGCATCTCGCTCAACGTCTGCGCGATCGCATCCTGCGCACTGCGCCCGGCGTCGATCAGATCGTAGATGCGCTTCGCTGCGAGCACACGCAGGATGAGCTCGCCTTTGCCGGTCGACGAGATCGCAGCACACGCTCCCGCATAAGTTCCGGCACCGGGCAGCGGAGAATCGCCCACGCGACCCGGCAACTTGAGCATCGTCCCGCCCGTGGAAGTCGCGCCTGCAAGACCGCCCTGACGATCGAGCGCCACCGCCCCCACCGTGCCGGGCGAGGCCGGCTGCGCGCGGTCGACAAAATCGCTGCGCGCAGGCTCTGCAACCGGATCGTAGTCCGCAAATCCATGCTCGCGCGCAAAGCGCAGCGCGCCAGCGCCCGAGAGCAGTGCGTGCGGACTGCTCTCCATCACGCACCGCGCTACCCGCACGGGATTCCGCACGCGCGCGATCGCCGCAATTCCACCGAAGCGCAGATCCGCACCGTTCATTACGCTGGCATCCATCTCCACCTCGCCGTCCCGGTTGAGCACCGAACCGGTACCGGCGTTGAAGACCGGGTCGTCTTCTAGCATGGCCACCACTTCGCAGACCGCATCGAGCGCGCTCCGGCCATCGTCGAGAAGCGCACGTCCGCGCTCCGCCGCCGCCCGCAGCCCGCTCAGCGCGGCTGGCAGTCGGGCTGCGCGCCACTCACCCGCACCGCCGTGTAGAACCAGGGCCCAGGTCATAGGCACCCGTCGGCGCGCACCTGCTGCGCCAGCCTATAATCCGACGAACCAATCCGATCATCGTCCATGCTTCCCCGCCAATTCCGTCGCGCCACACGGCGCGATCTGTTGGTCGCCGTCTTGCCGGCGTTGCTGTTGATCATTGCCGCTTTTGCGGTGGCTTACCACTTCGTCAAGCCCGCGCCGCCGAAGAAAATCGTCATGGCGACCGGCAAGCGCGAAGGCGGCTACGCTTACTTCGGCCAACGCTATCGCGAGATATTGGCCCGCGACGGCATCGTAGTGGAGCTGCGTGAGACCGACGGCGCGGTGGAAAATGTGGAGCTGCTCACCGCCGAGCACTCGGACGTGGACGTAGCGTTCGTGCAGGGCGGGACCGCTTTTGCCGCAAACGCCCCGGATCTGGTCTCGCTGGGCAGCCTCTATTATGAGCCCTTGTGGGTCTACTACCGTGGACGGGCCATCGACGACGTGGGCGCGTTGCACGGCAAGAAGATCGCCATCGGACCTATCGAGAGCGGGACACGCGCACTGGCACTGCAGCTCCTCGCGGTGAATGGTACGGTGCTGCCGCCGACCACGTTGCTTCCGCTCGGCGGGAAAGACGCCGCCGAGGCATTGCAGGCGGGTGCGGTGGACGCGGCATTCTTCGTTGCTCCAGCCGAAGCGCCGATCGTCGAGAAGCTCGCCGCCGATCGCACGCTCAAGCTGCTGAGCTTCGGGCGGGCCGAAGCGTACACGCGCCGCTTTCCCTACCTCACGGCACTCATGCTGCCGCAAGGCGTGTTCGACTTCATGGGCAATATCCCGCGAAACGACGTACAGCTCATCTCGCCCACCGCCAATCTGATCGCGAAGGACACCCTGCATCCGGCGCTCGCTTATTTGCTGATGCGGGCGGCGACGCGGATTCACGGCGAGAGCGGGCTGCTGCACAAAGCCGGAGTGTTCCCCGCGCCGCTGGATGGCAACTTCCCGCTCAGTCCCGAAGCCATGCGCTACTACAAGAGCGGGCCGCCGTTTCTGCAGCGTTACCTTCCGTTCTGGGCAGCGAACCTGGTCGAACGGCTATGGATCATGCTGGTTCCGGCAATCGCCATCATGGTGCCGCTGTTCCGGCTGGTGCCGCCGCTGTATCGATGGCGTGTGCGCTCCCGCATCTATCGATGGTACGCGCGCCTGAAAGAGATCGAGCTGCAGCTCGATGAAACGCCGCCCACCGTTACGCTCGACGCGGTGCTCGAACGCCTCGACGGCATCGAGCGCTCGGTCAATCGCATTCCAACGCCGCTTGCATATTCGGAGAATCTCTACAGCTTTCGTCAGCACATCGACCTGGTGCGCGAACGCGTGCACCGGGCGTTGGACGTCGATTCGAAGAAGAGCGCATAGCGCGCCTCAATCGGCGGCAGGCTCGACCGCCATGTCAGTCGCGACCGTATCCCGCGAAAAGAACGCCTCGACGTCTGCCAATGCGCGTGTCCTGCGCATGGGCGGCAGGCTCTGCCAGATGCGCCGGCCGTAAGGCTTGGTGATGATGCGCGTGTCGCAGATCATCAGCACGCCGCGATCGGTGTCGTCGCGGATCAGCCGCCCGGCGCCCTGCTTCAATGTGATCACCGCCTGCGGCACCTGATACTCCATGAAAGCGTTGCGGCCCTGCGCATTCATCTTGTCAATGCGCGCCGCGAGCACCGGGTCGTCGGGAGGCTGGAACGGCAGCCGATCGATCATCACCACCGACAGCGCCTCGCCACGCACATCCACCCCTTCCCAGAACGACTGGCTCGCCACCAGCACGGCATTGCCAAGCCGCCGAAAGCGCTGCAACAGCACACTGCGTGGACCTTCGCCCTGCAGCAGCAGAGGAAACTCGTAGCCGCGCTGCTTGAAGCCCTCCTGCAGCAACGCATGCGCATCGCGCATCGCGCGGAGGCTGGTGAACAGCAGAAAGGCCCGCCCGCCGCTGGCGCCTATCACCGGCAGTACCGCCTCCACCACCGCGCGGGTGTAGCCTTCGGCATTCGGGTCGCGCATGTTATCCGGGACATAGAGCAACGCCTGCTGCGCGTAGTCGAAAGGACTTTCCCAGGATTCCGCGCGCGCCGCCTCGAGGCCCATCTCGCTTTGATAGTGCGCAAAGTCGCCCTTGACCGATAGCGTCGCCGACGTGAAGATCCAGGCGCGGGCGCTGTCGGTGACCTGTCTGCGCACGATCTCCGCGATCGACAACGGCGTGGTGTTGAGCTGCAACGTGTGATGAAACAGCTCGACCCAGCGCACCATGTCTTCGTCCTCGGCCTGTCGCCATTGCCCCAGTCGATGCATCAGGTCCTGCACGCGCGCGTAGCAGTTGGCCAGCCCCTCGCTGCGGTCGGCCTGGAACTCGAGCAACCCGCTCAAGGCGGAGAGCTTCTCGGCTGCGACTTCCAGCGCAGGCTCGAATCCCACGCGGCTCACCAGCGCCCGCGCAGGCAGCCGGCCATTCTGCTCGTTGAGCGACAGCCTAAGGTCGCGGGCTGCGCGATCGACCGCGACAGCAGCCTCCGGCAGTGGCGCGAAATCCTTGGCTGAGGCGGCCGCCTCCACGCGTACATCGCGTGCCAGCTCGATCATCTGAGCAGTGGACACGCTGCGCCCGAAGAACAGGCTCGCGGTCTCGGGGAGCTGATGGGCCTCGTCGAAGATGACGGTATTGCACGCGGGGAGCAGCTCGCTCACACCCTCATCGCGCAACATGAGATCGGCGAAGAACAGATGATGGTTGACCACCACGACATCCGCGGCCAGCGCCTGCTTGCGCGCTTCCATGACGAAACAGTCCTTGTAGCGTGGGCATTCGCTGCCAAGGCAATTGTCCCGGGTTGAGGTAACCAGCGGCCAGACCGCGGCGTCTTCCGGGACCTCGGTCAGCGAGCCACGGTCTCCAGTTTTCGACGTGCGGGCAAACCGCGCCACTTCCTGCAGGTGTGCGCTGTCGTCACGGTTGACGAAGCGTCCGTCGGCAAGTTGACGCTCCAGATGATAATGGCACACATAGTTGGCCCGGCCTTTGAGCAGCGCAACGCTCACCGATAGGCGCAGGGCCTTGCGTACGGTCGGGATATCGCGATCGAACAGCTGGTCCTGGAACGTCTTAATGCCCGTGGAAACGATCACCTTGCCGCCACAGAGCAGTGCCGGCACCAGATACGCGAACGTCTTGCCGGTGCCGGTCCCCGCCTCGACAATAAGCGCGCCGCGGGCTTCGATCGCATCGGCCACGGCGCGCGCCATCTCGATCTGCTGAGACCGCAGTTTGTACGCGGGAACGGCGTGGGCTAGCTGCCCCGCTTCCGCAAATACAGCGTCCAGTTCCTTCATGACCCGATTTTACCGGTCTGCGCAGTGATCGAGTGAGCGGTGCGTGAGTCTGCGGTCGCATCACGCCGCATTGCCCAGAATGCGCACCTCCTGTTGCGGGAACGGGATCACGATGTTGCGCCCACGGAAGTTCTCCAGAATGCCGCGATTCACCTCTCCGGTGACGGCGACGTAGTCTTCGACGTTGGTCCACACCCGCACCGCGATGTTCACCGAAGAGTCGGCCAGCATCGCGACCTGGATCACGGGCGCTGGATCCTTGAGCACCCGCGGGTTACGCTGCAGCACCTCGTCGATGATGGCAAGCGCCTGGCTGAGCTCGGTGTCGTAGGCCACACCCACCATGATCTGCACCTGACGGATCGATCCATAGTTATGCAGGATCTCGCCGACGATCTTGCGGTTGGGTACCACGACGCGCGACAGATCGGTATGGCTGAGAATGGTGCTGAACAGACTGATGTTCTCCACACGCCCTTCCACACCGACGATCGAAATGTATTCACCGACGGCGAACGGCCGCGTGAAGATGATCGTGAGCCCGGCCACGACGTTGCCCAGCACGCCCTGCATGGCGAGTGCGATGCCCGCGCCGGCCACGCCGAGCCCCGCGATCAGCGGCAGCAGCTCGACGCCAAGATTCTGCAGCGCCATGATCGCGAACAGACCCAGCACCAGCACTCTCACCACCCGCACCAGGAGCTGGCGCACCGGACTCTCGAGATGCAGCCGCTTCAACATGCCATCGGTCGCGCGCCCCACCCACTGCCCGACGAAGAACCCGGCGGCGAGAATGATGATCGCCACCAGCACTTTGGGTCCGAACTTCATCGCCAGATCGATGGCGGTGCGGCGGACCTGGTCTACGGTTTCAAGCTGATCGTTCATGGACTGCTCCCCCAGGTATCGGCCGTGCGTATTCTAGCGTGGGACACAGCCCACCACGCACACCGTGCTTAGCGCGATGACGGATGAATCTGCGGTGAGCATTCGATGTGCGCACTCTGATCGACAAGCTCGAGCTCAAGGGCTCAGCGCGGCAGGAGCCCTTGCTCGCCGGCTCCGCTCGGGCGTAAGCTCGGTACTCCGTTGCATCCAAACCGGGGCAGTCGGCGCAGGCTGCTCTGGCGCTGCGGCGGCAGATAACAATTATCCCAAGGAGGAGGAGAATCATGAACACCGTGACGACCGCAGCATCCGGCCCGGGGACGCGCTGGTGGGTAGCCGGAGATTGGAACGGCTTTTTCGGGCTCTTCACCAACGTCTTGCTCAATGTCATTGTCCTCACCACGCTGTGCCTGTTCGTCGTTCAGCTGCCCGCCGATACCGTATACGGACGGGTGCTGCCGGCGCTGGGCATTGCGCTGCCGCTGGGAAATCTGTTCTACGCGTACCTCGCCTTTCAGCTGGCGAAGAAGGAAGGCCGCACCGATGTGACCGCGATGCCCTACGGCCCGAGCGTGCCGCACATGTTCATTGTGGTGTTCGTCATCATGCTGCCCACGTATCTCTCCACGAAGGATGCCAATCTCGCCTATCAGGCTGGCCTTGCATGGTGCTTCATCATCGGCGTGATCGTGCTGCTGGGCGCGTTCGTCGGACCTTGGATCCGTAAAGTCACGCCGCGCGCGGCGATGCTTGGCACGCTCGCGGGCAT